>CAZZJE010000022.1:0-13030 GCA_964654295.1 uncultured bacterium
TCCTGTTCGTGTTATGTTGGGCGCATTGAGCCTGTTGGATTTTCATAGAGCTCAAACCAAGTCATGCGGATTAGTGAGGCGATTGCCAAAGCTAAAATGATGGCGATAATAATCTCCCAGCCATAAGACCAGATTGATTTTTTATAGTGAGAGCGATAAAACCCTTCGACTCGTTTCGCATAAGGATCGGCTCCTTGGCGATCTCCTTGCACGATTGCAGAATCCAAATGCTCCATATCTTGTTCAATCTCTCTCAGTTCTGAAGAAGAGAGCGTTTTCCAGTGGCGCTTGTACCACTCATAGCTAGTCTGTAAAAATTGTCGGCTTTGGTATAGCGAATAGGGGCGAGAGGAGGATTCCATGTAAACGATACCTCGACTGTGTCAGAACACATCCAATCGATAAAAATTGATGTGATACGTAAGTGAAATGACCAAAGTTTTAAGAGAAATAGGACTATATCATACCCCTCTATATGTCGTCTATTTGATAGCTATCAAAAATTCTAATCCGGCAGTGGAAGCGACGAGAAGATTGTTGATAACTTTTGGGGTTCTATCTGACTAGTGACTTTTTAACAAGAAAAAATCTGAAAAAACCAAAAAAATGATTTTTATTAAAGTGTTAACAATAAGATTTTTAAATCGTTTCTCGCTCGAGCGTCAATTTCAAAAGCTGGTTACATGAGCTTCCCAGAAAACTGTGGAAAGTCTGTTGATAACTTGTTGATAAATAAGATCACAATGTGGAATCTGTTGATTAACGAGTGACCAACAGTCCTCGGCCCGAATCTACGATACGGATTTTAGCTCTGCCAGTTAATCCACTAATTTGCAGCCAATAGGGGAAATAATCAGGGTAATCTTGACCTTTTTCTGGTAGGAAAACCTCGATCATTCTGCCTGATAGTTCGCTTCCATCTTTGGGCCATTTTGCCCAGAATGGCTCTAAGCGAATGCCTTCGAGTGAATGTCCCTCTACTAGCAGCTTTGGCTGCCAGAAAGGACGGCGATCAACAGAACCTGAAGAGGGAGGAGGGCCAACGCGACGTCGTTCGTTAAGAGGAATCTGTTCAAACGGCAATGTTAACAAGGTGGATAGAAATTGGCTGGCTGCCTGTTGGAGCTGTTTTTGGCGGCTATTGCTAATCTCTTCTGTCAATTGCCCTGTTTCTAAGTCCACGGAAAATCTGACCCAGCAGGTATGGTTTGGTGCACCTTTCAACACCCAAGCCTTCCAATCTTCTCCAGGACGGACACTTTTGAAAGGAACGGTGATCTCTTCGATGACAACAGAGCGAGGAGAGACCTTTTGAATCGCCATAACAGTGTAGTTGCGATTTTGTGCAGTGACAAGGTAGTCACCTGGCTTGGCGCGACGTAGATTATCTCTTAACTGTAGCGTTCTTTCTGAAGCAAAACAGCTACTACTTAGAGCGATCATTAGAGTGAATATCAGCCAAACGTATGCTTTCATCGCCTTCCATCCTGTCTCAAAATTGCCCGCTAACTCTACACTCTCAACCATTTTCTGAAAAGTGTTATTCTGATGAAGCTATCTGCTTGACGGAATCTGCTAAAATCTCCTAAGCTTATTGCATCATCGCCGCTCGGATGGTGGAATGGTAGACACTAGGGACTTAAAATCCCTTGGGAGCAATCCCGTGCAGGTTCGAGTCCTGTTCCGAGCAATATAAAGACAAAAGAGACAACAAGACATTAAAGACAAAAGTATTTGTCTTTAAGTCCTTGATGCCCCTTTTGTCTTTTTATCATTGGTAAATTATGCCAAAACGCTTCATTCCAGCTCATGGCGGCTATCAAAAGCTCTATTTCTTTCAAAGAGCTCAGATTATCTATGATGCCGCTATTTATTTTACAAAACGTTTTTATTCAAAAAGCGACGTACGGTTGACCAGATGGTGCAAGCCGCACGCTCAGGTAAGCAAAATATTGCAGAAGCCAGTATGGCTTCCGCTACGTCTAAAGAAACAGAAATTAAATTAACTAATGTAGCTAGAGCTAGTTTAGAAGAGCTGCTTCTTGATTTTCGTGATTTTTTAAGAACACATAAGTTGGAAGAATGGCCTAAGGAGCATCCTTATGCCATTCGTTTACAGGAGCTTCTAAAGGAGAAAGAGGCTTCCTATCAAACCTTTCAGAAAGGTATTGAACATCCCGATCCAGCTATTTGCGCGAATGTGGTTATCGGTCTCATCAAAGTCACCACTTTTCTTCTATATAGGCAAATTTGCCGTCTTGAAGAAGATTTTTAAAAGAAGGAGGATTACGCGAGCGCATGACCAAGGCACGGCTCCTTGCAAGGCGTTCTAATCAATAAATCTAAGATTCTATTAAAAAGGAAGGCTCTAAAGGGGGAAGGTTTTCGTCCTTTATACGATCATGCATTTCAGCCCAGTAGCACTCATTTTGGAAATCCTTTTTAGAAGAGTAGATGGCCTTTAGTAAGGAAGCTGCTTGTTTATACGGGTGATCCATTATGGATTGTTTTAATAATTCAATAGAATCTTCGTAAGATATAGGAGGAGAACCTGGAGAGTAGCAAAACTGCGCTAGCTTAATTAATAACTCAGGCAATGGCTTCGGGCACTTCTTAACTGCATTCTTGTAAGCTTCATAGCGCTCGTCGTATTTTAATGTGATGTTACAGGCATCGCCTAAAAAAGCATCATATCTCCAGTCTGACTCCCATTCGCTAGGGTGTTTTTTTCTTAAAGCATAAACCAATTGGACGGCAAATTCCTGTAAGTTTTCGTCCCATTCATCGTTATATAAAAGTTTATAAGCAACAAGCATCGCTTGTTTAAAACTAAGCTTGGAAACAATATCTTCCGAAGTATGAAGAGTTGAAATGTCTTTCCATAAATTTTTATGGAAAAGATCGTGTATACTATTCATTTAAGAAAATATAATTTTTGGATTTATATCGTTTAAGACCAAAATGAAATAAAAACAACGAGAAAAAAAATAAAGCAAAGGTCGCTATTACAGAGACTGCACAATAGATTGGATTACCTGTAATCGTCGCTAATCTTGGTAGTGTTGCAGTCATTAGAATGGGAGTAAAATAAAGAATCCATCTTTCTTTACCTTGTAGGGCTCTTCCAATAGGAAATAGAGAGAGCGTTAAAATAATGTTAAGTATTACATAGGATAATTGACTGCCTCGAGTACTAAAAAAGGAAAGAGTCCCAATAATGATGACAACTCCAGCAAAAGCAAGCGTTAAAAGAAGGGAACTTGCTAAAGCTCTTAATGCAAATGGCAAACCATATAGTAATGCAGCTAAAGCAATTGTAAAAACACCTTGAAAAAACTCCCCAATAGAAATTAAGTTTGATTTAGAAATAGCAATCAAAAAGAGCGGATGTCTTGGTCGTGCTAAGAAAGTTTCTATTTCTCCCGTTTCAACTAAAGACCCTAACTGATAAAGCCCTCCTCCAAAAATGTTTAATATTCCCCAACTCGTTAAAACTATCCCTGTAGAAATTAAATATTCTTGTGTAGCTTCGCTTTTTGCTCCCACGCTTAAAATAGCGAGAAGGTAGATTCCATATAAATAGAAGCTGTTATTTAAAATAAGTGCGATTGTTGCAGACATAAATTCGATCGGCTTTTTTAACTGAGCAGAACATTGGTTTTTAAATGCCAGCCATATTAATTTTAACATTTATCCTCCAAAGTTATGATAATGGCGGCGTGCGTTTCGGTAGGCTAAGCAGACCATCAATAAAATCACGAATAATTGAATCGTGATCCTGATGCTCCATTGGAAAAAAGTTAAAAGGTAGAATTCATTTTTAATGCAGAAATAACAAGGTTGGAAAATAAGATCGGAAAATGGAGTGTTAATAAAAGCCATCTTCCAAGGCATTGGTATATCGGATAGGGGAGCAAGCACTCCACCGAAAATCAAAAACAATTTTCCAAATAGCATTCTAAAATTTTTGATAGAATGGAGTTTAATTTGAAAACAGGTAAGAAAAAGAGAGTAGAGTGACTCAAAAACGGTGACTAACGGAAGAAATAAAAAAAATTTCCAAGCCGCATTCCAAGTTAGTAGAAAATTATCTGTATAAAAAGGGATTATCAAAACAAATAAAAATAAATAAATTAATCGTCGGAACAAGGTTCGGCTATAAACGAAAACCGCAGTGCAAAGAGGCCATAAACGAGGTCTTACAAATGAAAGTGAGAAGTCGGAGTTTGCTTTATCTATAAATGGCTCTCTTAGAGAAGTCGTAAAAAGAATTTCTGTCAGGCCGATGTAGGTAAATAGTCCAGCTGTTCCTAATGAAGAAGTTTGATGATTTAATCCAAGCCATAGTTTTGAAAAAATCCAGATAAAGCAGGGATACAAAAGTAGGATTGCAAGATTTGCGCTTAGGCAGGACTGCTCTTCCTTAATAGAAAAAACAGAAAGTTTGCTATAAAATCTAAGCGTTTGAATCATGATCTTCACCGATACCATTGGGCGATCATGGATTCCAACTCGATTTCACTAATTGAAATATCTAAAATAGAGTCTTTATAAAAAGATACGAGATGATCAATTGCTGAGGTTGTAGAAATCGTTTTGATATCAATTTGAAATCTTTTTGTAAAAGGATGGTCTTCAACCAAAGTAATCCCAGATGTTGAAGATATTTGTTTTGTTAAGGGTTTGGAAAGAGCTAATTTAACATTTCTTGCGTTTACAAGGTTGCCTTTTAAGCCATTGAGAGCGCCATTATAACAAAGGGTTCCTTTATTAATAAGAATGGCTCTTTGACATAAGCTTTCTACATCACTAATATCGTGGCTTGTTAGCAAAAATGTTGCTTTCTCTTCTTCTTGCCACTGGTTTAAAAGATTGCGAAATTGAGTTTTTCCAATAATATCAAGTCCTATTGTCGGCTCATCAGCTAATAAAATGGATGGTCGATGGATTAAGCTAGCTACAATTTCACAACGCATACGCTCGCCTAGGGATAGTGTGTTGGGAGGAGAGTCGAGAAATTGTGAGATTTCAAACAGTTCTGCTAAAAAATCGATACGTTGAAGAGTTTCCCGGTTCGTAAGAAAATAGATAGAACCAATCATCTCTAAACTTTGTTTGACTGTTAAATACATCCAGAGGTTACTTCTCGTACCAAAAACTAAACCTAAGCATTTATTGGCCTCTAACGAACCTGAAGGATAGTCTGCAAGCCATGTAGAGCCAGATGTGGGCTTTAAGATGCCACATAAAAGCTTGATTGTTGTACTTTTACCTGCACCATTAGGACCAAGAAAAGCAACGGATTCCCCTGCTTCTATTTCTAAATCGAGATCTTTTACGGCAAATAAAGGACTTTTTTTAGAAAACCAAGATTGTTTCTTCCAGAAAATTTTGGACAAACTTGAACATTTGATAGCAGTTTTACTCATAATTTTTGTTAATAAGATTTATGTGAAGGAGCAAAATGGACAATTAAAATCTCGTTGAATGGATAAAAACTGGCTATTTGAAAAAGAAAAGATGTCTAATTGAATGATACCTTCCATTACCTGACCATTACCTGAGACGAATACCTAAGTGTTTTTAAATATATTTTATAATCTTAACTCTATGGCTAGCATTTTTATAACTTCGATGTCTCTTTTCATTTTTTTCTGATCTACTTCTACTTTTGTGTTTTGATTAAACTGAATACCGTTTTCACAGGCCCAGGAAATTTTATTTAGTAAAGCATACATTGTAACAAGCGCTCTTTGTTCGAGGGTAAGATCTAGCTCATCCATAATGGCATTGGTGTACAAGTCACCATAAGGAGTCCCATACCAGGAGAGCTTAATTCTTCCTAAAGCCTCTAAAGGATCTCCTTGTGTGAGTCCGTCTAAATCAACTAAACCACTAAAAATTCCATTATGAATCATTACGTTTTTAGAACAAATGTCTCCATAATATGTCGTGGGTGTGATACTGTCGAAATAAGAGCTGTAGCGTTTGTATAAATTATCAGCAAGAGCTTCCATATCAGAATCCATAACACCTGTTTTCTTTCCTCTTTCTTTGGATTCTTCTATCCAAATCTGCATACGTTCTGTCCAACTATCACTAACCTCATCATCACCGCCACCCCAGATAACACCGAATTTATCAGAGGATGGTATTGTTTTTACCATCTTAAAAATATGAGCCACTTCTTGTGCTAATGTCTTGAGCTGTTCGTTAGATAAGCTTTCTATTACTTCACCCAAATCTTGACCTTGAATTTTAGTCTGAATTTGATAAGAGAGGGGAATGCTACTTTTGCTATAATCCTCTGCTAAAATTTCAGGCACCTTAATGCCCAAAACCTTGAACTTGGGTATATGGTCATGTGATCCCATCAAGAATCTGTTGTAAAGGCTAAGACGAACTATGACTTCTTTTTCGTTAAGGCCTACTTCATAGACTTCATTGCAAATGCCTATCACCATTCGTCTAATAAATTTTGGGTGTTCTTTGAAGTGATTAGCGATGATAGTCTCTATCATTTTCTCATGAGATAACTCAATTTTTTCTATAGAGAAGTTTTTAAAGACAGGAAAAACATCTATATATTTTGATTGTGGCCAGATTTTTCTTAAATGGGACAACAAATAATTCGAAGCTTCACGGAATTTCGGGAGATAACCCGTACTTTTTGAACATGCTATAAAAGAATCGAGTCTTGACAAAATCCTCGATCGAAATCCATTTTCCTTAGGGTCCCATTCTGAATCTGAATCTAAGGGGCCACTTGGACAAATCCATTCCCGTTCGACATCCATCGTACTTATAGTTCTGATTAACCAATAGGCACATGCATAAGTTAATTGCTTGTTATAAACACTATCATCAATTGCTGCGGGTATCCCTTTTTTTAATTCTTCTCTATAGGCTGCTTCCATCTTGTGAAGGATAGGCTGTGGAACAGCTTTAGAGCACCAGCAGCTGGGCATACTCATGCGTAAATACACACCATCAATAAGTGCGTTTCCAAAATCCCCAAACTCAAAATCTATGAGCTTAATTTCCCTGCCTTGATAATAAACGTTATCTGGGCAAATATCACCATGCAAAAGAACATGAAAATCACCCTGAGTTTTAGAAAACTCAAAAACTTCTTGTATTTCTTGGCTCAACTTTTTCGACTCAAATCCCACTAATCGCTTAAATTGATTAACCATATCAGAGACGTTAACTTCTGTGAGAAAATTAAATCGGTGAGCTTGTGGATAAATGCGATTTAAGATTTTTGTAAACTGTTGTGATTTTCCTAAAGTATCTACTTGCATTTTGCCCACTCGACGCACATAAGCAATTAAAGCGGATTCAGCTTCTTGAATATTCGTAATAGTAGATGAGCGTGTTAATGGACCTACAAGACTTGGATGAGAGAACCCTAAATCTTCAATGAGTATAAATTTATGCTTGATACTTCCAGCATAAAAATGAGGCGCATGATCACATCCTATTTCTGTTAAAAATTCGATTCCAGCCCAGTCATGAGCAAAACGACTTAACTTTTCAATTTCTGTTTCAGTTTTAGTAGCATCAAATTTATTTGTCTCTGTAGCATTTTGCTTGAGTATTACTGTTTTAGGCATCCCTTCTTGAGGCTTCTCAATCAGTAATCTCAGAAGGACATTGCGCCGGCCAGGCTCGCTAAGCTGAATCACCTTCGAAAAAGTGGCAGGTTTCTTGAAATAGATCGTCATTAAGTTAGAAGCATCATCTATCATTTCACGTAAATGTTTAGTGGACTCATCTAACATTTTATTTTAACTCCAGTTGCTATGCGATTCCCACGTATATATCTAAAACGATATTTTGGTGGTCTGCAGCCCGTTCGTCGTAAATTTCGAAATCAGTTAAATAGCGACGTTTACCCCCTAATTGTTGTGGTGGGATTTTCCAGATTTCATTCCAGGCATTCACGATGACATCAGGCATGGGAGCAGGCAGTGTTGTAAACTTCGCATAATGTTGTTCTGGAATAATTAACGTTTGAAATTCTCCAGGAAGATTATCAAATGAAGTTACCTCTTCACCGATAAAATAGGTGTACGTACCTTTATAATCGCTTTCATAATCGGTATAGGCGCAAAACGTCGTCCCTGGTTTTTTTCGATTAGGAATTTTTTCATAAAGCAATCCATGGTAATATTTTAACACACACGGAAAGATGTTCCCTTTCACCTTGTCCAATTCTTGCTGATAACTTGTAGATACAGAAATTCCTACTAATTTTATTTCTGGCTTTTTGGTTGCAGTTTTTTGCATTTTTTATCCATTAGAGTTTGGTGGATGAAAATTTCAAGTCTCAATCTTGTCTTTTTGGGGTTGCGCTAGCTCCTGCTAGAATTCCTCCATCAATTGTCAATTCGATGCCTGTTATGTAATTAGATTCGTCCGAAACTAAAAACAAGATAGCATTAGCAACATCCTCAGCTAATCCCATTTTTTGCATCGGAATATCCTTGGCAATTTCAGCCATTCTAGCCTCCCTTTCAGGACCGTTTCCTAGCATAGGTTCCCACATCGGAGTAAGAATCGCGGCTGGATGCACAGAATTACATCGAATGTTATATCCTTGCTGGCAGCAGTACAAGGCTACAGTTTTCGTGTGATTCCTGACAGATGCTTTGCTAGCGGCATATGCGGCAGCTCCAGGAATGCCAACTAAACCAGATCGTGATGAGATGTTAACAATTGCTCCACTTTCAAATTGTTTCATTGTTTGAATTGCATATTTGCAACCAAGAAATACACCATCTGAGTTGACAGCATGAACTTTTCTCCAACTACTTAAAGAGGCATTTTCTGGATCTTGAGATCCGAATCCTTCCTGAAATCCCGTTACCCCAGCATTGTTCACAAGAATATTGAGTTTGCCATACCCTTCTAAGATTGTCTTCATGGCATCTCTCCATTCATCTTCTTCTTGGACGTCTAAATGAATATAGCGGGTGCCATTTCCGATCTCTTTTGCAACTTTGTTCCCTTCCACATCATTTATATCAGAAACTATTACTCGAGCGCCTTCTCTTGCTAAAATGATTGCTGCTGCTTTTCCTATACCCTGAGCAGCTCCCGTTATAAGTGCAATTTTTCCTTCCAATCGTTTTTTTAACATCCATAAGCCTCATTTTATTAATTTATTTTCGATAAAACTAAATCATAAAACATACTTATAAATGATTAATAGAAAATTTTAAACTTCAACCATTAAGGAGCAGCTGCGTAAATCAGCCAGCTGGCCCATTTATCTGGTAGCTATGTTTGACTTGATTTTTTCTAAAAATTTGATATAATTAATTAAAAATTATAAGTTTAAGTGAAACTTTTTATGTGCAAAATATTTTCTGTTTTAATGATAGCTTTCTCTGCCATGTTTATACCTTTATGGAGTGGTGAGGTTAAGCATATTGAACATCCTGCAATTGCAGCAATTTTGGACGAGTTGCCCCATTATGGGGTTTTGTGCCAGATAGCGCTTCTCTTAAAGTGCTTTGCGGATCAGAATGATAATCGCTTCGAACAGCGCTGTAAGCGGGACAAGGAGGGCAAAGTAGATGGCTAGCCCACGCCGTGCCCGATATCGAGTCTCACTATCAGCGGAATGTAATGGCTGTGATGGTGTCATACTACCTTAGAAATACTCAGAGGTCTTTTTTGAGAGTAGCGGGCGGTTCGACCTCGCGCAGGTAGCGCTGATAGCTTAAATTCCCCCAAGTTGCAACGATGATAACCAAGGCTGCAATAGTGTAGACGATCGCTATGCCTAGGGTTTGATAGTGAACTGGCAGATAATAGGGGGAGGTGGAAGGAAAGAGCAGTGTCAGCGCAAGACCCGAGCTATCAAAAGATGCATGAAGCAAAATCGCAAGTAATGTGCTGCCACGGCAATTATTTAAAACCCACGCCATCAAGACGGAAAGGCCCATTAAACCGATTGTGAATTCGACCAAAGCAATAGTAGCGCTGATAAAAGTGGCATCGGGACCGGCTTGCCCCAAAGGCCCAAAGAAGAAGGGCAGGTGCCATACTCCCCACAAAGCTCCCAGAATGAGAGTGCCCATTAGAGGACCCTTTTCCCGCTGTAGGCTAGGTTGTGCAAAACCGCGCCAGCCGATCTCTTCCCATAATGGCGCAATACCAATAGTCAGGGACAAGAACATTTCATTTAAATAGCGCAGGGGGAGGCGTGAATCTGGAGCTGCAAAATCGGCAGCATTACCTGGTATGACTAGGTAAGCCAACAGATTGAGAAGTGGAAGGACAAGCAGAGCGAATAGGTACCAGCGTATTCCAACTCGCCAATTCACAATGCTACGTAACAACCCAACCACTCCAGCCTTGCCTGAGGTTAAAGCCAACACTAGGAAGGCTGAAAGGGCAGGCCCAAAGCCTCCCAACCCTATCAAGGCGGGGGGGGCAGGCTTAAGGGCTTCCAGATGAGCCAAAAATAGCCCCAAGTGAAACCAAAGGCTAGAAGGAAAAAGAGAGTCAGCGGATGACGGCTGAACAAGCTCTCGCGAGGAACGCTAGGCTGCTGTATAGTGTCTACAGTTTTCATGGCAAAGCTCCTGTACACTGCATGCGTTAAGCTTAGAAATATGTGGCGAAGGCGTTCTAGTCAATAAGTCTGTCAAGAAAAGTTTAGGAATTTAATGAAAAAGTGGGTTCTAAAAAGAGATACAGGGACTCTGTTCAAACAAGTGATCGTTTATCTTTGGGTCTTTTAGGGCTTTTATTAATGCTACTATTGAATCGCCCTAAGAGATTAGTTTAGACATTTATATGCAAGATTGCATAAAAACGTCTAAACTATAACTGTCTCTTCGAAGCCTAACACAATGTCTTTTGTTGACCAAGGGTTTGAAGGTAAGAGTTTGTTGAGTACCAAAGTGTTTAACATACGTTAAACCCCAAAGTTTAAAGAAAAAAACCTTCAAAAATGTTGCTATCGGAAGAGATAACATGGGTTGAAAAAGCCCTAGAAGCCCTCGTTTCACAATCTGGTGAGGTCCCTTAACAGGGGGAAGCTTTCTGCTTTAGCTGAGGGAGTCTTCACCCATTTAAAAACTTTTCAATGGGCTCACCATTAACTGTTTTAAGCTTAGGAAGAGCTCTAAGGATCTCTAATACCTCTGGGGTAATTTCGCGCCCCTTTATTTCTAAAGTTGTTAAATTTGGAAGTAGAAGTAAAGCCTTCAATCCCTCATCAGTTATATCTTTGTCTTCATTTAACTTGAGAACTTCTAAATTAGGGGTTGTTTTCAAAACCGTTTTTAAATCTGAACCATCCATAGTAGTCCAGCCTGTATTAAAACTCAGGTCAAGCTCTCGAAGTTGAGGTAATAGAGGAGGTGGTCCTTCATAATCAAAATGGTGTATTTCCCCCCAACCTCTGCAATTTTGCATGGAAAGAACTTTAAGCTGAGTAAGTTGAGAAAGCATACGTATGGTTTCTTTGTGGATTCTATGACCATTCATAACAAACTGTTCGACTCGATTCGTAAGAGATCCCCAGTTATAGCCATAGCCTATATGAGTATTGGAAATATTGATGTTTTTTAATTTAGGAGCCTGAGCTAATCCCTCTATTAAGTTTATCTCCAGAGAGTTTTCTTCTACATTCGAACAACCAGTTATATTGAGGCTTTCTAAGTTGGGGAGCTGCTTGACAATCTCGCATAGTGTTTTTCTATCTATAGTGGAGTTAGTTAAATCTAAATCTTTGAGCGCCTGGAGTTTAACTAGAGAAAAGTAGTAGAAATGTAGACCAGTCTTTGTTTCATCAGAAATTACGTTAAATGATAGAGAGGTAATTTTAGGAAAAGCCTCCACCATTTCGTCGATTACCTTGTAATTAATTTTGTTTCTATCTAGTTGTAATGAAGTGATGTTGAATCTTTTTAAACTTTCTACTAAGCGTTCTTCTGAGTTATCAAAAAGACGCCAAATAGATTGCTGTGGTGTAATTTCCCCATCATATACCAGTACATTCTTATGGAACAATATTATAGTTTGGTAGGCGGATAAAAGATACTTCTGCAAAGCCTCTTTGACTTCTGGTAGGTCATAATCTTGCGCGTTAAATTCATTCGCAAAATCGCAAGCGTCTTTAATATCCTCTGGGTCTGTCTCCGACCAGTTCTTGATTGTTTCTAGTAGAGACTCCTTCACAGCCTTTTCCATCGGTTCAGTCATTAAGCCGAGCCATTGAGCTGCGGGCAAGATGTCATATGCCTCTTGACTATTTTCTATTTCTCGCTCACCGGACCAGATCTCAATAAGAGCTTTTAAATCACTTTGTTTAACTCCCTCATTGTCAATTTTATATGTTTTGTCTTCTTCGCTAGTTTTTTTAAAGGAATCGGAAAATAATTGACGAAAGAAAGCTGATTTGTTGGTTAATGGTTCCAGAAGATAGCTAGGAATCTGCACATCTCCATCGTGGCATTTTATAGTCACATGATTTTGAGCAATTTCTTTCTCTTTGAACTCTTGGGAACATTGAAAGCACTCTCTTGCAATTGTGATTATTTTGTTTCCCACGTTACATTTTTTTGCCTCTTCCCAGCATTTTGACGCGATAACCTCTCGTTTAGCTGCTGTCTGCGTTGCCTGGTCAGCTGGCATTCCTGCCCGCTCTTTTTGGACTCCCTCTAATATGACATGAATTTTTTTTTCTACAGGAAAAGTCTGCCACTCTGCCTTGCCTTTTTCCTCTAAATTGGGAGGTATGGGAATCCCAGTATTCCAATTTTCTGCATTTGCGTAATAAGAGGTCATTGAAAGCATCCTTCCCTCCCAGTAATTTTTTAGATCAGCTAATTTTTAAAATAGAAGCAAATAGCGTGCCAACTTGTGTTTCTTCTTCAAGCATAACTGATTAAACGCTGTTAAAATTTTACCTCACGTAAAATTTTGATCTTCTTTATAAGCTATTTTCAGTAGGGCAAGTAGATAATAAGAGCTGTTGGCGTTGAAACTTTGTCATGATGTAGCTGAA
>CAZZJE010000022.1:13040-15539 GCA_964654295.1 uncultured bacterium
AAACACCATTTATGAGGGGATAACATGAGCTCTGCTTTGGCTTCCATGTGCATCTTAGCAAGTTTTCTTTATATCAGCGAACCTGTTGTTGATATGAGGAAAGAGCCTAAAATGGTTTCTGAAGTGGTTTCCCAAGCAGTGTGCTCTGAAGAGATTCGGCTTATAGAGATACGAAAGGATTGGGCCTGCATTCAAACATGCGACAGCTGTGTCGGGTGGATTCCAGCTGATGCCTATGTTTCCCTTCCAGAAGAGTATCTAGTCAATTTAAATGTTTCTAATTTAACAGCGCATGTCTATGAAAAAGACAGCATTAAATTTGGTGTCATCACAACTCTTCCTTACAACACAAAGCTATGCGCGCTTGATTGTCCCGAGTATGAATGGATCCAAACGATTCTTCCCGATGGCTCCAAGGGCTATATGCACTCAAAAGATCTCTTTCCAGAACCTACGCTATCGCATCAATCAGAACTAGCTCCTTTCAGCCAAAAATTTTTAAATGTTCCCTATCTTTGGGGTGGAAGGTCGAGCTTTGGATTTGATGGAGCTGGTTTCGTGCAGATGCTCTACAATAAAATAGGGGTTGGGCTTAAAAGATCTCCTGGAGAACAGGCTCTTGATGACCGCTTCCAAACGGTAGAACTTAGTGCATTAGAACCTGGTGATCTGATCTTTTTTGGCACATCAGAGCATGAAATCATGCACGTTGGTCTATATTTAGGCGATGAAACCTTTATCCACTCTTCCGATCTTGAAGAGATGCCTTGGGTTCGCATCAGTAAGCTCTCTGACTTTGAATGGAGCGGTGACGCAAAGGCACACTACCCGTATCGCATGGGAAGACATCTTAAAGCGCGTCAATTCTTTGCTGATTTTGAGCAAAATTGAGAGATCTTGGCGGCAACATTTATTCTGTAAGATGTCAAAATATCATTTGATATTTCTGTTTGTCGAGGAGAGATGGTTGTATAAACAGTCTTAAAAAGCGAGATTTGGCCCCGTTTTAAAAAACGAGACGTTTTTAGCCACGATTGTTTCAGGAACGATTTTAACCATGATATCTAGTGGATCGACAATGTTTGCTATAAACCAAGGATTCCAAGCCTGTTTGTCTTCTCCTAAGTATTTAGCAACAAAGCGCGTTAAACGGTCTTTATCACAGCTTGTTACGGAAGCTACTCCTCGGATGCCTACATGTTTGAGGATCCCTTTTTCCAGATTATATTCTACAATTCCGACAGCGCACTTTGGTTCGTTGCATAGCCTTCTAACAAAGCTATCTTTGGATGTTCCGAAAATCCAGAGGCAGGCATCTTCCCATAGAAACCAGACTGGAGAATCGCGAGGTACCCCATTTTCAACCGTTGCTAAATGCGCCATCAAGGGTTTGTACAGTACTTCTTCAATTTCAAAATCTTTTTGCATAAATTACATGTTCTCGTTTTTAAGCCATTTCAAAAGCTCTGCATCAAAGAGATCGGGCTCCTCATGCTGAGGTGAATGGGCGCTTTTTTCAAAGATTCGGATTGTTAAATTTTTGAACTTGGGACGTAGTGGATCCCAAGATTGAACGGGAGCTACGAGGAATTCAAATCGTCCATAGACGATTAAAACAGGCCGATTGAATGACTCTAGTCCTTGTGAAACATCGATTTCACGCGCAAACCGAAGATACATTTGATCCAGAACATGGGGGTTCGGCTTGACTCCTTGCCAGAGAGGAGTTGAATTAAAGTTGTAATTGTACCAGCTTTTTGGAACATTTCTGAAATTCATCTGGAGAAACCATTGGTCTCTTGGTAGCTGGTTTAGTTTTTCATCGGGCATCATCTTCATATTCCGTTCAAAGGCTGCTTTTCGATCCGGACAGACAGACTCTTCCCAATTATTTTGAGCCATCACGAGATGATCCGATCGCATGTGTGGTGGCATTCCGATGATAACAACATGAGAAACATGCTCCTGATATTTCTTAGCATATTCAAGAGCTAAAAGGCCGTGAGCTGAATGGCCGACAACAATGCATTTCTGCAAGCCGAGCTTTTGCCTGAAGCATTCGAGGTCATCCAGCAAGGTATCAAAAGTTAACTCTACTTTAGGCCCTTCTGCAAACCCACGATAATCCACAAAGTGCAGGCGGAGGGATTTATGCAGATTTTGAGAAAAACTGCGGGGAGAATAGACGGCACTGCCAACGACTAAAACATCCGGTCCGGTGCCTTCAGTAAGGTATTTTAATTTGAATCCATCTATTTCAATGCTGCCAGCGTTTTGCATGGATGCTTCCTTAATCGTTTTTCAAAAGCAGTCTCAAACGCTTATATGATAAGCACCTTTCTTAGCTTTCTGAGATTTAACGAATTTAAAGGATAAGATCATTTTGAAATAACAAAATGTATCATCTAGAGGCATAGCCATTCGTAGAATGGCTATGCGATTTAAGTTTACGGTAGGAAGACGACTCTAGGTTCGCTTGATTGGCCGAACAAGTCGACA
>CAZZJE010000023.1:0-15398 GCA_964654295.1 uncultured bacterium
TAATTTTTAAGGAAAAAACGTCTAAACTATAGTCATCTCGACTTGTCGAGATGTTGGGATACCAGAAAAAGATTTAAATAGTAGGGCTTTCAACGCTTCGACAAGTCGAAGCGAGCAAAAAAGCGGCGACAAGTCGCCGCACTCCATAATCTAATTTTAAAAATCTCAAACCTTTTTACACATAGCCAAAGCTGCTAACGCCTCAGTTCTTGCTTGCGCATGATCCACAACAGGATAGGGATACGTCTTTCCCATACAAACTCCGGCAGCATCTAAAACATGTTTTGGAGCAAGCCATGGGCAATGGATCCATTCGTTTGGAAGGTTGGCTAGCTCGGGTAGCCATTGCCTGATATAGCGGCCTTCAGGATCAAACTTTTCACTCTGCGTCACAGGATGAAAGATTCGAAAATAGGGAGCTGCATCAGCGCCGCATCCACTGATCCATTGCCATCCAAGAGTATTATTAGCTAAATCAGCGTCGACAAGAGTATCCCAAAACCATTTGGCCCCCTCCTGCCATGTAATTAACAGATCTTTCACTAAAAAAGATCCCACAACCATTCTCACACGGTTGTGCATCCATCCGATCTGCCAAAGCTGACGCATTCCGGCATCGACTAAAGGATAGCCAGTACGACCTTGTTGCCATTTTTGCAAATGATCAGAATGACTCTTCCATGGAAATTGAGCATATTCTGATTTTAATGGCGCTTCAGGAGTAAATGGAAAATGATAGAGCAGATGATAGGCAAATTCGCGCCAATAGAGCTGCCGAATATAGGAGTCAGCCGCTGCCACCTCTTTTTTGTCTTGGTAACGGGAGTGGATGCGCCACCAGAGCATTCGAGGGCTTATTTCACCAAAGTGAAGATAGGGAGACATCTTGGAGACAGCATCTGCAGCAGGGAAATCTCGTTGATAGGAATATTCTAAGACTGGCCCCTCTAAAAACTGATCAAACTGTTTGAGGCCAGCTTCTGTACCTACTTGCCAGGCGGCATGGATCCCACGGTCCCAATGAATTTTGGGAAGAAGGTTTAATTCTTCAATTTTAAGAGAATGCAAGTTCCATATAGAGGGCTGCTGCGGCTTGGGAGCAAGCAAAGGTTGTCCAGGCTGGGGATGTTTTAAACACTCCTTCCAAAAAGGGGTAAAGACCTGATAGGGCTTTTCTTGCTTATTTGTGATCTCCCAAGGCTCATGTAGTAAATTGGCTTTAAAAGATTGAACCTTATATCCAAGCTCTCGCAGCTGCTTCAAGGTCATTGTATCCGATGCAATGGCTTTGGGCTCATAGCGACGATTCCAGAAAACAGCATCCGCTTTTGCCTCTTTTAACAACTCTTGAAGTAGATGAGTTGCCTCACCAGAGCGGATGATGAGAGGAATATTTAGCTCATTTAGCTGCTTTTGCAATGCAGTTAAGGATTGGTGCAGCCAGCAGCAGCTAGCCGCTCCTATCGCCCAAGGGTCATTTTTTCTGGATTCATGAATATAAACAGCACAAACGTCACCATGATTAGCCGCGGCAATAAGAGCGGGGTTGTCTACAATCCGTAAATCTTGGCGCAGCCAAACAATACTTTTTTGCATCACGCCACCTGAGCAGAAATTTTTAATGGCTTCAGATGACTCCTATAAGCCGAACCAACACCTTCTGGATGTAGCCAGCTATTCCCCGCACCCAAGCGACCCTGAATTTTACCACTTAAAATTTGCGTATGCAGATAAGCCGGATAATAGATTCTGAAATCTTTCATAAATTTTCCATTCATCATATTTCGACTGACCCGCTTGCCATCTTTTTGTAGATATCGACTTCGCCAGCCGCCCAATAAAAAGGTAATCATGCGAATCCAAACCTTCTGAAAACCTTTTGGCAATCCCCTCACATAACCCATAATTGTTCCGACAGGAGTTTTAGAGGTCGAATTGAGGAGATCCATTCTGAAGTATTCAGGAGTTGAACAATCAGGATCGAGCGCTGTATTGATTTTTCTTGTGGAGTGTTCGGGCCAGTAGGCACAATTTTTGTAGCCAAATTGAAAGTAGCCCTTATTTTCAAAGGCCTTTTTTAGTCTAAGCCTTAAATCTTCAAAGTGTTTCTTTGCTGCCTCTTCAGAGATCACCTCAGCACTTACCGCATGTTGACGAAAAGTATAGGCTAAACGATTTTCATCATGAGAACTATATCTTACCTGGGCTGTTTTGGCTAAAAAGGCTAAATTTTCCAAAAGCGTTACGGGGAATGGAATGGCAAAGCGACCATGGCTATATACAGTCCATGTGCCATCTTCATTAGGAGCGCCCAACTCCTTCCAGCCATGCGTTCCAATGAGCTCCATCGACTTGACCTCTTTCCGAGAAGCGCAAATCACTTTAAAATATTGGCCTGATTGGGGAGTGATCTGATAGCGATGTGTAACCTCTTCGGCGGTCAAGCGTTCATGCTCATCTAGCTGTCTGTAGAAATCAGGTTTTTCTAGGTCAATGCGATGATATTTTTTGTCTTTGGGATCCCATGCCCCCCATTCGTAAGAGTTGAAGTTGATAAACCCTTTTTTGCCAACGAATTCAATATTGCCAACTTCTATGTTACGTCGAGAGAACATTTTAAAAATTTCTTCGATCGACAGGACATAGTCGTGTTTAAAATTAATCTTTTTGGAACGGTCTAAAAGGCTTATTTTTTGACCTTCAAAGGGAAGCATCACCTGTTTTTCTATGCTCCCATCCGACTGTTCTACCTCTCTAATTCGGGTTAAACCGGGCCCCCAGTAACCTAGTCGACCACTTAACAGCGATTTTTTTATCCATTTGGAAAGAGAGGGAAATTGAATAAAGGTCTCAACATTTAAACAGTCACGGATGGACCACGCAAAAAACCTATGTCGGGCGTGGGGATTACTTTTTAGAAAATAGAAAAATTTAGGATAGCGGCTGGCAAGCTCCAACTGCCTTAAATCGGAATTATCCAGGGAGGGGTCAGGAAAAATTTTATTTTTACTTTTCCACTCTCCTGCCCAAACGACCAATTCGTCGTAAAAATCCTTATAAGGCTCCTTAAGGCGCTGCAATCCGCCATGAGCCTGTCCAATTCGATAGTGTAAGCCTATCAATCTCGATTGCAGAAGTCGGCGAGTTTTTTGCAGCTCTGGATGTTTCTTGATGCTCTTATCATACAAACATTTATCTATCGCCTTAGCTAAACTGATCCAGTTTTGATAAGTCTGCTTTGCCTTTAATTCCTGTTCTAGAGACACCTCATAGCGTACGGGCTGCTGCTCTAGAAGATCGAGCTGCCGAATGAGCTCTTTGGCTGTGAGATCTAATCGAGAGCCCCCCTTTAATCGTCTAACTATTCGCTCTTTGCTACCCTCCAAATACCATTCACCTTTTTGGTTAAAAACAACAGGATCTTTATTTAAAAGAGCTGCAGTGCACTCTTGGGCTGTTCCAATAATAGCTGACATATGTTTACGCTTATAAAATAGTTTTCAGAAAGATAAATTTCCAATATTAGCGGCTTAAGATTTGCTCTGCAATCCAATCGGCATTCGCTAAGTGAATAGTTTCTGGAAACCCCTCTCCAATAGAGAGGTGGCTGACAGCCACACGTTGGTGGATGGAGATATTTGGAATAAGCGCAAGCGAATGAGCCTCATCTAACTTCGAATAAATAATACTTTCCAAAACAAGCTGTCTGCAAATTTTCAGGCGTTGAGCAACCTCATTTTCATTTTGAGAAGCATTGACAGCAAGATGAATTTGCGGCAGAGGCAAAACAGATAGAATCTGCTTAAGCTCTTGCCATGCCTCTAACGAGCGGCATCCGAAGCTAAATGTGTCAATTAAAACAAGTTCACGATCTTTTAAACTTTCTGCAGCTTGCAGTAATCCATCAATCGTATTGGCACTATAAAATGGAATTGGCTGCCACGTCTGTTCTGCTAAAAAGCCTGGGATCTCGGATCCAGCTGGATGTAGGCCGATGATGCCAACACGATGATGCAGCTTTTCTGAGTAGAGCCAAGCTAATTTAATAATTAATGAGGTTTTGCCCTCCCCAGCTCCACCTACTAGTGCAACAAAAGATGTTGCTCCACGGATTAATGAAATTGGCCCTGAAACACGTATACAAGCGGCAAGGCGCCTTTTCAAAAGATCATACAGATCTGTCTGCCGAATCTCTTCTAAACTCTTATCAAAGTCTAGCTGATCTTTTATCCCAGATAGCATGCGATCGATAATTTCACGGCTTAGACCCAAACTATAGAGATTTCGGATGAGTGTTTGATTGAGCTGCTCTTCACTCATCGCCATATGGCGATGGGTAGGAAAATTTTCATTCAGTGAGGCAGATTCATTAAAACGCTCGACCAGCTCTTCGGCTACACGTTGAAGATCTTTTATCCATGTATATGCCTCTTCTTCTTTCGATTTCATTTCTGGTAAATCAGCCGACGGCTCTTTAGATGTGCGACTTTCTTTTGGAGGTAGAGGATAGTTGCGATGGAGGTCGTGATACATATTTAGAGAGGTGACCGGATCATCTATTTTATTTGGTGGCTTGGCTTGGCCATGTGAAGGAAAAGGTAGCGGCTGCGAAGCTGACGGGAAGCTTGGAGGGCCCTTTGAAACGGCTTGATTCTTTTTAAATAGCTCCCAATCTTTCTCATCAATGGCTGCCACAACTTCAATTTGATCTCGAAAAAGTAGTGCTCGCCAGCCTCTCTGCTCAACTTTTCGCGATGTCAAAATCACAGCTTGAGGACCTAGCTCTCTTTGTATAGCGGACTGAATCTCTTCTAGAGTTTTTGCCTCATATTTTTTTATCAACATCCTTTCAACAAAGCTCCTATTGCATCAAAATGTCTGGTGAAACAATGCCTACATTTTTCAATGGCACATCGGGTACAATCTCTTGATAAGAGAGAATGGGCAATCTTGGAAAAAAAGGGGTAATCAGCTTACGAAGATAGGGCCGTAAGCTTGGATTTGTCAGCAAGATAGGCTGCGCTCCCATAGAAGCAATTCGATTGACAAAGGCTGAAATTTCTTGAACTAGGCGATGGAGAGTGTGTGGATGCACGACAATCTCTTTGTTTAGATCATTTTTGGACATCGCTTCTTGAAGAGCCTGTTCAAGCTTAGTGTCTAATGAAAAGACATGGAGCTGTCTATCTGCGCTAAGAAACTGTTTAGAAAGTGTACGTGCAAAACCTTGTCTCACATATTCGCTTAACAACTCTGTATCTTGCGTGGTTGTACAGTGGTCGGCCAAGATCTCTAAGATAGAGGCGATATCACGTATGGAGACGCGTTCGCGTAATAAATTTTGCAAGACGCGCCTAACTTGGCCTAGGCTTAGGCGTAAAGGGATAAGTTCATCGACGACAGCCGAAGCAAATGTTCGAGCATATTCAATCAAACGATGAACCTCTTGCCGAGTTAAAAATTCATCTGCATGGTAGCGGATGGCTTCGCCTAAATGCGTTGTCATAATAGAAAGAGGATCTGCAACGATATATCCCGATGCGATGGCTGGCTCTCTCTGGTCAGCTGCAATCCATTTGGCTGGAAAGCCAAAGGCTGGCTCCTTGGTCTCAATCCCAGGAATCTGCGTTGAAACATAGCCTGGATTCATTGCTAGTAGACGGTCGGCTAAGAGCTTGCCGCTGGCAACTTCGTTGCCCCTAATTTTAATCGTATAGGTATAGGGATCGAGAGAGAAATTATCATGGATACGCATCGATGGAACGACGATACCTAGTTCATTGGCTATTTGGCGGCGGACGGCTCCTGTACGCTTAAGTAACCCCTCATTTTCCCCTTGAACCAAGGTGACAAGCCCCTGTCCAACTTCAACTTCGATTGGTTCCACCTGTAAAAACTCTTCGATCCCCTCTTTCGCTTGAACAGCTTTCTCAGCCTTTGCCTCTGCATCGGAGACCAAAGAGGCCTGTGGCTCTTGTGAGTAGCGATGCAGAGAATAAGCATAAAGAAAGATAACGGCAGAAATAAACCCCATGACTAAGATAGGCATGCCTGGAATAAGCCCTAGAAATAGCAAAATGGATCCAGTCATCACCAGTAAGCGTGGATTGTTGAAAAGCTGCTTTCTAAATGACTCAGCCAAGTTCTCTTTGGCCGATGTGCGCGTGACAATAATTCCAGCACCTACAGAAACGAGTAGCGCAGGAATCTGGGTGACTAAGCCATCGCCAACAGATAGAGTCACGTAGATCTGAACGACCTCTTTCCAATCCAGCCCACGAAAACCCATTCCAACAATAAAGCCACCAATAATGTTAACGATAATGAGAACAATGCTGGCGATGGCATCTCCTCGTACAAACTTAGAGGCGCCATCCATCGCTCCATAAAAATCAGCTTCGGCAATAATTTTTTCACGTCTGCGCTTTGCTTCACTCTCATCGATGATTCCAGCACTGACATCTGCATCAATTGAAAGCTGCTTACCTGGTAAAGAGTCCAAGGTAAAGCGTGCCGCAACTTCGGCAACACGGCCAGATCCTTTGGTGATGACGGCAAAATTGACGCCTGTTAACAGAAGAAAAATCACAAAGCCGACAAAGGCATTTCCTCCCGTCACAACGTCACCAAATGTTTGAATGATTTGTCCCGCATGAGCTTCTGACAAAATCATCCGAGTTGAAGCGATGTTTAAGCCTAAGCGAAAGAGCGTTAGACAGAGGAGAAACGAGGGAAAGGAGCTGAAGGAGAGGGGCTCATCGGCATAGAGTGTAACCAGTAGCGTTGTGACTGATAAGACAATGCTAACTGAGATAAGCGTGTCTAAAGCTAAGTCTGTTAAAGGAAATAACAGTAGAATCAATACGCTGACGACAGCCAATGCTAAAAAGAGATCGGTGTTGCGATGGAGCACGCTGATTTTAGATAAGAGCGTCAACATAACTTAGGCCTTTGGGCTCGTTTGAATCGTTAGATTTTTTCTATGGTAGCTTTTGCGTAAGAGGTCTGCATAGGCCAGTGCAGCAGCTACTTTGTGATAAAATTGTCTAGGAATAGGATTTCGTACCTCGACAGCATGATAGAGGTCGAAAGCAAGCCTAGGATCTTCAAATAGCACGATGCCTAGCTTGTTAGCTTGCTGACGCATCTGGTCTGCTCGATAGTTAGCTCCTTTGCAAACGCAGATAGGAACACCTTCTCTATCTGAATAGCTGAGTGCAACGGCATAGTGCACGCCTTCTGTAATGACAATGTTAGCAGCTGACATGGCTTGCAGGTCAAATTGACCAGCAATCTTCTTCATGAAAGAGCGTACTTTAGCTTTAACTTTGACATCACCTTCTAGCAGCTTCTGCTCATCCTTTACCTCTTGACGCCGCATCCGCGATAACTTGAGATAGCGAATCTGCTGATAGATATAGTCTATCACTCCAAAGCCAAGGTAACAGATCGAAAATGCCGCTCCGAGCATCAAAACTTTATGCGTGATATAGTTTAACACTTGCCATGCTGTCCCATCCATCAGCGAATAGACAACAAACATATCTGACGTGATCATTAACCAAGAGATGACGACAAGACTATTTAATCGAAGTAGGCCTAAAGAGAGTCTTATAAGCGCGGGCCAGCTGAAGTTTCGCTCATAGTTTGACCCTTTGAAAATATTGAGGCGACTCCATCGTGGTTTTAAGGGCGCCCAAGAAAATAGGATTCCCACCTGTGCAACGTTCGCCAAAATGCCGACAACAACGATTCCAGCTAAGAGAGGCGAGAGCATCATTAGAAGCTGATTGATTCCCTTTTGCAAAAAAAAGATCACAACTTGGGGGTTGTCTATCGGAGTGTTGAGGCTAATAAACAGCGATCTAATCAGATAAATCAATCTATCAAAGATAAAATGTGCAAAGAAAAAAAGAATGCCTATGCATATGAGAAGCTGTATGCTAATGGTTAGATCTAAAGATCTTGCGACAACACCTAACTTTTTAAGGTCAGATAAGCGCTTAGGTGTCGGCTGTTCGGTTTTGCCTTCAAGATCATCCACTTAAGGCTCTCCTTTTTCTTGTCAACATAATGGGAAAAGTTCTTACTGCTCAACGGCTTTTTTTTAAATTTTAAAAATTTATCTAGATATAGATTTCTTTACAGGGAAAGAGTGATCTGTTAAGAGTTTTTAAAATTTTGTTTACCCATGCAATATGCGAGAGACAGCGATGGTAGCGTTACCACCTAACTTCCCTAGCCTAGAAGACCAGTCACTTTATGTCCTTACTTCGGAACAAAAAAATCAAATAGCCCAAGATCCTTCAGAAAGCTCGACTTCTCTCTTACGCCAAGGGATGGTTACTCTTATTGAATTTATTTATGAGACTCCTGCCTCCGGAATTGGATTTGCTGTTGCAGCTATCGCTTCTCGATATATTTACCCACCCCTAGCACCACCCTTTTGGGGCTTAACGTTAGGAATGGTTAGTGGTCGAATTTTTATTCGGATCCTCGAAGCCTGTCATTGCAAACAGACGATCGCCATTAAAAGAGGTGCCATCAAGTTGGTTCGTCGTTTTCCAAAGCTACAGCTGATTGGTGCAATCTTTGCACTTGTACTTGGAGTGATATGGGCGCCGCTGGGAGTATTGGCGGGATTGGGAATTGGAGTCATTGGCGGAGTAAATGTTAGTGTCGAGCAGGCATTGCGTCGCCAGAGGCTGCATGCTGAGAGACAGAGAAGAGAGGCGCAAGAGGCTCCTTATCGTTTGACATTACAACCCGTTTAATCATGCGGGAGTCTCTCTTTCCTCCTTTTTGATTTTCTCTTCTTAAATGAACGCTAAATTTTCTCTTCTTGCACAGCCGGCTTTGACCTGCTACACTACTTTCCAATCAAACGACTCAGTTTTTAGGAGACTTTTACGTGTCCTTATTATCGGTAGTTTTAACACTATTTATTATTACTAATCCAATAGGCAACTCCCCTGCGATCCTTGCCTTAGTAAAGGATTATGATTTTCGCCGGCAGCGCTTTATTTTGCTGCGCGAAACGCTGATTGCTCTCCTGTTAGCCCTCTTCTTTCAGTTTTGTGGCGAAGCCTTTTTGACGCTTCTCGGCCTAAAAAATTATATGGTTAGTTTTTGCGGAGGCTTGCTACAAGCGATTGTTGGGATTTCTATGATTTTCCCAAAACATCAGGAGAGCTCTCAATCGATTAGGCAAGAGCCATTTATTGTTCCCATTGCTACACCACTTTTAGCTGGGCCTGGTTTAATGGCAATGATTATGCTCTATACTCAAGAGCTATCAGTTTTGGCTCTTACATCCTCAATTTTATTAGCTTGGATCCCTATTACGCTTGTAATGGGAATTGCTCCTTACCTGAATAGACTATTGGGTAAACGCGGATTAATTGTTTTAGAGCAGATAATGGGAATGCTCTTACTGATGATCGGCGTTGGCATGATGGTGAAGGGAGCCTCACTTTTTGTCACTAACGTTCTCAACTATAGCTGATGCCATGACACTGCTTAATTTAACTTTAATTCTCTTTTTGCTCATGGATCCTTTAGGACATCTGGCAGTTTACCGCAAGTTTGTCAGAGGCAAGGATCAGCGCCACGAGCTAAAATTTCTATTTCGTGAAATGGGTTTTGCCCTTATTGCAATTCTTCTTTTCAATTTCTTGGGAGAGTTCATTTTCAACTTTTTTCAGCTCTCTGAAGTTACAGTCCGCTTTTCGGCTGGAGTGATCATTTTGCTAGCTGCACTGAAGATTCTATTTCCTAAGATTGACAGTCCCCGCATGAACTTGCCTAAAGAGGAGCCCTACCTCATTCCTTTTGCCATTCCATTTATTGCAGGGCCAGGCTTGCTTGCTACAGTGATGCTTTTTGCTCATATGGAAGAGAGCGCGGCAATGATGCTGACAGCGATTTTTATCGCTTGGATCGCAGCTCTAGCCGTCTTCCTTCTCTCCAAGCCGCTCCATCGAATTCTAGGTGATAACGGTTTAATGGCGATTGAACGATTGATGGGAATGCTGCTTGTGCTGTTAGCCATTCAACATATCACCGAAGGCTTTCAGCTCTTCTTAGCACAGCATGGAATTGGCACACACTGATCAACAGCGTCAACTTCACAACGTCAGGCTCCTTGTAGCCTACGATGGCACGAGTTTTTTGGGCTGGCAAAAGACAAAGATGGGTCCTAGCGTTGAAGAGACGTTAGGGCTCACAATTGAGCAAATCTTCCAACATCCGATTACCCTGCAAGCTGCCAGTCGAACCGATGCAGGAGTTCATGCTAATGGACAGGTCGTCAATTTTTTCACAGAGAAACAGTTCGATCCTTCCAAGCTTCTCATCAGCCTCAATAGCCTCTTACCCTCTTCCATCAGAATTCTTGAGGTCAGAAAAGCCCCTTCTACTTTTCATCCAACTCTAGATGCTAAAGGAAAAGAGTATCGCTATAAAATTTGCTACGGAAAAGTTCAGATGCCGCTCCATCGCTATGATTCGTGGCATCTACATGAACAGTTAGATCTAAACCGCATGCATGAAGCGATTCCCTATTTGTTAGGAAAAAGAGATTTTTCAGCCTTTTGCAATACCCGCCGCCATGCCCCCATTAAAGATCGAGAGTGTACTTTGGAGAGGATAACTATTGAAGAGATAGAGCGAGAACGCTTACTGATTTGCCTGTTCGGCAACCGTTTTTTGTTTCGAATGGCACGCAATTTAGTTGGAACAGTTGTCGACGTTGGGCGAGGAAGGTTAGAATTAGAAGCAATTCCAGATCTATTTGAAGTCGGTAAGCGCAGCCAAGCTGGCGTATGCGCCCCTGCACATGGGTTGACGCTATTTCAGGTTTTTTAATCGTTCAGTTACCTAACAAAAAGTTACTTTTATTGATTCAACACAAAGCGAGGCACAAAGTCGCAAAGACACGAAGATAAACGATTAAATTTTTTAAACAGTGTCATTTAAAATGTATTTATTCGTGTCTTTGAGACTTTGTGCCTTTGTGAGCGTTCAGTCGGTAGTAAAAAACTATATTGCACGACTCATTCTAAGTTTTTGAATGCTCCCTAGTTGCTTAATCAATAAGCAATACTTTCGATTTGAAAACAAACTCGACAATTTCAATAAGCTTATCTTTGTTATCGTTATATCGTTCTAATTTTAATTTATAAACTCCGTAAAGATCGAATTATCAAACAAAAATTAACGATTAAAAGATATCAAGGATATAACGATAAGCGGTTTATAAACAAACGTAAACATTCAGTCACTAGTAAAAAATATAGAGTACATCACTGTTCGTCTAAAGATAGTTTTTTTACTACCGACTGAACGCTTACAATAAGGGTTTTTAACGCCTCGATAAGTCGCCACACTCCAAAAGCAGCCTCATCCTCTTTTTTGATAGCTTCGAACAATTGTCTCAAGAGCAAACACCAACACAAAACCTAAGAGGGCACATCCAATAGCTTGCCAGAGTAAGGGTGAGTCAAAACTAGGAAGGTAGGGCTCTATAGCCTGCAACTCCAATCCTTTTTGCACCTTTAGTGGGTTAACAAGATAGCGATAGTGCCAAAAAGGCCAAACGGATGGCATAGCCCCCAGCATAAATCCAGCTAATAGAGCAATTGTCATTTGTGGACCGCGGTTAAATAACCAGCGAATAAAACGAGCAAATAGAAGAGCTCCTAAAACGACTCCTACTCCAAAGTTAAACAGCACTAAAAACGCCTCTTGATCCCAGCTAAATTGACGTAAAGAGGCTGTAAAGTCGGCTAAAGAACCGATAATGAGTGGATACAGACCCAAAATGGTCAATAAATAGCTTCCTGAAATGCCAGGCAAAAGGGTTGCACTGATCGTCAACATCCCACTTATCGTCAGCGATGGCTGCCACCAGGACTGTTTAGGAATGGCGACAACAGTGCTGACAGGCTGAGATATCCCATCAATCTGCTTTAAAGGGGCTTCAGGATGAATAAGCCCTTTAGCCAACATAAGTTCTAAGGTCTCTTTATCGACATGCAACGTGGCCTGTTCAACATCATAATTCTCTGCCGCATGCCAAGCAGTGGAATTTGCAGGAAGAGGAAAATATAGCTGATAGATGGCATTTGAGTCGTGCGGCTTGCCATGGGTCGTTAGGAAAAAGGCTGCGACACCACCGACAAGAAACGCAGCTAGATAGCTCCAGCGCCATTTTCCAACCTCTCGACTAAAGAAGATAACAGATGCTAGCACAAGACCGCTGAATCCTGCGTAGAGAAGTGCACGGCTATCTGGCTGATTCAAGAGCCAATCAATCACGCTAGCCAATAGAACGAGTGATGTAGCGATACCTGCTAGCAGAGCAGCAAGAAACTCCCAGCCAACTCGATGAAAAAAAGCTGAGAAGCGTCCCGTGAGTAGGTAGCTGAATGATTGTTTATCAAAGCTATTTAGACTTAGGATTAAGTTAGGATAGATTCCCAAGATGAAGGCAATGGTTCCGCCTGAGATCCCTGGAATAATATCTGCAACTCCCATGCATAAGCCAGCTGCATAGATATTTAGCCAGGAGAACCAAGAGTTAAATATTGGCTTAGAAGGGGCAGAGGCTATCGAGTGTGCCTCTGGATTAGATGGCATGCTCAAATAACCTCAAGCAGACGGGCAGCATACCAAGCTAATGCCAAAACGGCACAAAAACCAATAATCCAGATGACATTCGGAACCCATCGTACACTTGCGCCAGGATTGCCTCTGACCTCTAAAGTGCCAATGCCATAGGCGAAATCTTGCCGCTCGGGGCGATTGAAAATTTCGGGATGCTCTTTGACTATCTGATCGCCATCAATCCCTAAAAACGAAGCATATTGCCGCACAAAGCCTTGAGCATAGACAGGTGAAATAAGTTTACCAAGTTCACCCTCTTCGATCGCTTGAAGATAGCTACTACGAATGGAAGTTGCGTTTTCAACCTCTTTGAGGGAGAGATTGATCTCCTCACGGCGTCGACGGAAGTGTTCGCCAACTTGTCTGATCTCTTGTCTATCTAGCTTATGGTTAACTGTGCTCATCGTTCACTTGCAAATGCTTAAAATCATTAGGTATAGCTTAGAAGATCAATTTAAGTACACAGGAAAAATCCCATCGCGTTACACTTATTGTTCTGTTTTAACATGCAATCCTATTTTCAACGATTATTTTATGAGCCAACCATTTGTTGTTAATTTAACTGCGGAACAAGTTACCAAACTCAATCGTGAGATTCGCACACAAGAGTTTAGCTTCTCTACCCCTGAATACACCCAATTTTCTGCTAAACGCAAAGGACTAAGCTGTACGCTTTATACCTCTGGCAAGCTGGTGGTTCAAGGAAAAGAGGAGAGTGTTAAAGAGTGGATTGAATTTTTCTTGGAACCAGAAATTCTTCAACAGTTTACCTATTCACACGCTAAAGAGTTCTTAGATCTCTCACCGCGCATAGGTGTCGACGAGTCGGGTAAGGGAGATGTATTTGGTCCGCTATGTGTGGCCGGGCTTTACGCCGAAGGCAAAGAGATTCAAGCTCTTCACACTCTCGGTGTTGTAGACTCCAAAACATTGAATGAAAAAGCAATCCGCCGAATTGGCAATGCGATCCGACGCGACTTTAAAACCTACGTCATGCGCTTCCAGCCAACAACCTATAACTCTCTTTATGAACGCTTTAATAATTTGAATCGCATGCTCGCCTGGGCACATGGAACGGTCATTGCCGAGCTTTCAAGACGCACTGGAAGCCCCTCTGCTATCATCGACCAGTTTACCAAACAGCCTTTAGTAGCAAATGTTTTGAAGGCTAAAGGGGTATCTATTGCACTAACACAGCGCGTGCGGGCTGAAAGCGACCCAATTGTCGCTGGGGCTTCTATTGTTGCAAGGCTAGGATTTATTGAAGGAATTGAAGAGCTGGAGCAGCAATTTGGTCAAAAGCTTCCTAAAGGTGCTTCATCTGCCTGCATAGAAGCGGGGCGTCAACTCGTAAAGGTTCACGGAGAAGAGGCATTAAACGCTGTTGCCAAAATGCACTTTAAAACTCTTGACGCAATTCGACGCAAAGAGTGAAAATTGGAATGAGTTTTTTAACATCTACTCAATGTCAATGATGAGCAATCGGCTACTTATTTTTTTAACACTCCTAGTCATCTTAGCGATGCTGCTATTGTTTGTCATGAGGGCAGCTCCCTTTTTATGGAAAAGCCCATCCAGCAACTATATTGCCTTTGAGGATGTACGTGGCATGGCTCTAGTCTACCACAATATTCCCTACACCCTGAGTTTTGAACAGCAAAATAGAGTCGTTGAGCTGTTAAATCAATCTGTCCCTATCGCACCGCAAAAATATCCTAAAGATGAAAATCGAGCCGACTTTGATAAGCTCGTGATCTATCGTTTCGGAGCCAATGATCTGATTTTGACGCCTGAAGTCTATGTCGACGAAGACTTAGCCTATCGCGTTTCTGAATGGAATGGCAATGGCCTCTTAATGGATATAAGCGGCGGCGTCTTAAAAGAGCTTCTTAATCAAACTCATGATCCCTAACCTATTTAACGCCTTTGCCCTAATCCCATGTTAAAATGTCTGCGTATCTCTAATTTAATTTTAGTTGAAGCCGTTGAAGTTCCATTTGAGAAAGGCTTTAATGTGATTACCGGAGAAACTGGAGCAGGCAAATCTGCTCTGCTTCACGCCTTAAATTTATTGAGAGGCGAAAAGTCTGATTCTACATTGATTCGCAGTGGTGAAAACAGAGGGACTGTTGAAGCAGCGTTTGACATCGATGGGTTGCCTGACCTCTTAGAAATTCTTAGAAACGGTGGGATTGACCATGAAGAGAAAGAGGAGCTTTTAATACGCCGAGAGATCAACCACTCCGGGAAAGGGCGCCTCTTTTTAAACAACCAGCTGGCTCCCCTCTCGCTATTAAGACAGATTGGACAGCTTCTATTTAATCTGGTTGGACAGCAGGCTAATCGCCAGCTCTTAGAAATTGATCAGCATCGTGAATTACTAGACAGCTATGGAGATCTCAAAAAAACTCGCGATGCCTATGCAGCCAGCTATCGCGAAGAGATTAAGCTGCAGCGCAGCTTGAAAGAGCTTGTCGAGAGTGAAGGCGAGAGATTGCGGCAGATTGAAATCTGTTTGATGGAGCTAGAAGAGCTGGAAGAGGCTGGGTTAAAAGAGGGCGAGGACGAAGAGCTTTTTCAAGAATATAGCCTGCTGGCCCATGCGGAAGAGAGAGCGCAAAAAAGTGGAGCCATCTATCGTTTACTTACGGAAGGTAAACATGCCGTCGTCGAACAGCTCAAGCGGAATAAAAATCTTTTTGAACAGCTAGCAACAATTGATCATAGCCTTG
>CAZZJE010000024.1:0-9815 GCA_964654295.1 uncultured bacterium
TAGCCTGTGGAGCTGCGTACTACGTTACTCAAGAAATTGATTGCTGGATTGATGAGCAATTTCAACAATCTATATATAACGAAGGAATAGCTGTAGAAGAACAGAATAAACGTCAAAAAATTCCTTCGAGCAAAAATGGTAAACCTTTACCTTTTCCTGATAGGCCATTACCATTAGGGGAGGATGCAGTACATATGCCTGAAACAGATAGTGCTCATACACAATTAGGAATGAAGGATGGTAATAAAGGTAAATATCCACAGGCTAGAGAATATGATGAAAATGGTAAACCTGTACGAGACATTGACTTTACAGATCATGGCACACCGAAAAAACACCCAAATCCCCATCAGCATAGATGGGAAGAAAATTCAACAGGGGGATCGAAAAAGAGAGGTGATCCAGAACCAGTGCCAGAATGGAGGTATTGATGAATACTCACGGGGTTAGAATACTAGATAAAATTGGAAGAATTGTATGTGTCAAATTGGGTGATATTCTTGAAGAAATTCAAAATGGCGAACTGCTTCATTGGTCAATTATATATATATACGGAATGGGTAGATTAGATGACAAAAGCTTAGTAGTTAATCTTGAGGAAAAGATTAAAAAATCAGAGAAGGGGGTTTTTATGAGTTGGCAAGAACTGAATATGCTGTCTTCTAAGATCGACAAAGATGATGTTGATATTTTCGATATTGTGATCATAGGATGCAGTGATTCAGGCTTATTAAGAAAGTATGATAACGATCAAGAAATGTATGAGATATGTGATATTACAATTGCAAAAATTGATAGCGGATACTGGGAAGTTTTTTCAAAAGATGATGAATTCATAAAAAATCTCTCTCTTAAATTCAAAGAAATCGAGTTACTAGAATCTGATTATGAAAGATAACGCGCAATTACAATTAAAACTAACTCGATATAAATTAGAGTTTGAACCTACGTTAGATTATTTTCGCTATAGCTTGGAAGGCACAAATACTTTGTCTTCTCAATTAATGAATGTTGTCGATTTTAAATTAGGTCACTTTTTTACTTTCTTACCTAAAAATATAAGCAAACAAAAGCTCCACGAATTTCGTTATGGGGGAAAGTCAAAGGCCGCTGAACCCTCCTATTAGAAATAAACCGGCAGAACCTTTATTAATTGGGGGCATGAATGAATGCTAGAGGAATAAGGATATGGGATAAAGAAGATGGAGCAGTATCCGTTAGATTATTTGATATTCTTGAAGAGATTAAAAATGGAAATTTACTTCATTGGTCTCTTCTAGATTTATATGCAATGGGAGAGTTTGAAGAAAAGTCGCTCTCTGATTTAGAGGATCAAATTACAGAATCTGAAAAGGGCTTATTTATTAACTGGCAAGAACTAAATTTATTGTCACATAAATTGGAGCTGATAATTCAAATTGTCATCATAGGTTGTTATAATCAAGATTTATTGCATCGCTATGAAAATCCAAAAGAGATGTACGAAACATGCGATGTTGTAATAGATTTAGTAGATAGTAATTTTTGGGAAGTATCCTCTAAAGATCTAGATTTAATTAGTAGACTAGCAAAAAAATTCTTAAAAACGGAGTTTTTACAATCTGACTATCAAAAATATTTTTGTAAGTAACATTTGAAATAAAAATCCATAGTCAGCTCTTTGATCGGAAATAAAAATGCAAAATCTATACCTGTATCGAATGGACATATGAATGAAAGAAGGTATAAGGATATATAACGAAAAAAACGGAACTGAAGTTGAACTACCCGACATTCTTGAAGAAATTCGTAATGGGAATTCACTCCATTGGTCAATTTTAGATTTTTCTGGAATAGGTGATTTAGGAGAGGGAAAGTCAATACCTGCTTTCCAAGAACAAATTATCAAATCTAAAAATGGTTTTTTTATTAATTGGGATGATTTAAATCAATTTGCACAAAAAATGGAACAAATATTCGATATTATTATCATAGGTTGCACTGATCCAAATTTATTAAAACGCTACGACAGTGACCAGAAACGATATGAAATGAATGATATTTCAATTGAAATGTTCGATGGAGGCTTTGTAGAGGTTTTTACAAATGATCGCAGTCTAATTAATAGATTAGCGAAAAAATTTACTAATATAGAAATTATTAAATCAGACTATCGCAATGATTTTTACAAATAATATGTAAAGTAAATCATTGCCACCGAAAAAACACCCAAATCCACACCAACACAGGTGGAAAAACAATCCCGCAGGAGGCTCTCCTATTAGAAATAAACCCGCAGAACCTTTACCTGATTGGAGGTATGAATGAATAGTAAAGGAATAAGGATATGGGATGAAGAAGATGGAGCGGTATCTGTAAAATTATCCGATATTTTGGAAGAAATTAAAAATGGAGACTCTTTTAATTGGTCAATTTTATTCCTAGATGCAATGGGTGATTTAGGAAAAGACAGATCAATCCCCGAATTTCAGAATCAAATTATAAAATCTGAAAAAGGTTTCCTTATAAAGTGGGAAGAGTTGAATTTATTATCGCTTCGATTTGAACAAATATTTCAAATCATAATCATAGCTTGTTCGGATAAAAGCTTATTGCTTCGTTATGAAGAAGATCAAGAACGATACGAAAACTGTGACATTTCAATCGAATTAATTGATAGTTATTTTTGGGAAGTTTTCTCAAAAGATCTAGATTTAATTAATAGATTAGCAAAAAAATTCTTTAAAACTGAGTTTTTAGAACCTGACTATCAAAAAGATTTTTATAGATAAGTTCGAGCAATTAGTTTATTAAGCAAATTATTATTATATATTTCATTTGGAAATTTCAAAAAGCAGCAAAAAGGCAAAATGTAAATATAAGGTTAGATAATATGTGGCTAATTTTAGCTGAGATGCAAGAAAAAATTTTAGATTTCATTTCAAAAGAATCAGAACAGCAAGAACCAGTGGCAATTTCAAACGATCAAGAAACTGCTTAAATATTGTCTCTATTAAAAGAGTTATAATAATAAGCGGTTCTTCCAGGCATCGATCAACTTATCTCTCTGACTGACCCTTAAAAATTATTACAAATACCTTCTTGAACGTTGTCGCTTTCATCCTTGCAGTCCCTTTCTTTTTTCTTTAATCACTCTTATACTGACGTGGCTCTGTGAAGACAATCCAAGGCACATCTCTTCTTGAGCCATTAAGCCATTGATTCCAGTCAGCCATAGGTGCGCCATGAGTGCCTTTGTAGTCAACTCTCCAAAGCTCTAACTGGCCTGTGCCTGGATTAACGACCATGGCAAAAAACTCTCTGACCCAATTGGTGTCTGCAAAAAAGAGAGGAACAGGCATGACAAAGCCGAGCTCTTGCGCTGCTTTAGCTAAAGATAAAGGCAGATCAAACGGTGTACTCGTCGTCGTTAAAGTAAGACATAGCAATCCTCTAGCCATATCCAGTAATTCTTTGGCTGTCACATAGACGGCATCTCTAAACGGATTTTCAAACGCATCAAACAGCTGCAAGGCTTCCGACCGTTGGCTCTCACTAATTTCAGGAACAGCTGCAAATAACTCCTCTAACCGGCTTCTCACTCGATCAACCGTCTGCAGAGGCAGCATTTCATAAAGCTGAGAGTCAATCCAATCGGGTGTCAGATTACCAGAAGGACGATAACCAGCTTTAACGCCTTTGGTAATCATTTCTAATAAAGCTTCTCTAAATTCCGGCGGACTCATTGTGCCATACATTTGCGAAAACTGGCGCGTTGTTAAATAGCGAAATGACTCAGGCAGTACTCCAAGCAGACGCTCCGTTAAAAAATTCATGGCAGACTCGTCTAGAAAGATCAGATCCAAAAAGTTCTGCCGCGGCACAACATAAACATCTCTCATCCAAGTAAAGGGATGCTGCTGCTCATCCAAAGATGCTTGAAAGATAGGCGATAGAGATGGCTTAAATAAAAAGGCATGTGTAGGAGACTGCATCAAGATCTCGGCTCTTGGATGATGTAGATAGATCTTTTGCTGATCGTTAGGCATCAGTTTCACTAAGTCCACAAGCCAGACAAGCAGTTCTAATGGAGATTCAATCCAGCGTGAAGCCTCTGTCATTGGCTCAGCCCGCGAGTAGTAAGTCGTCACCAAGGTCTTCATATTACCACCGGAGGTATAAACCCATGGCTTCTTTTCCACTTTATCTAAATTTGCCAATGGGTTTTTCACTGGCATCACACGATGAGCTTTTGCCATTCTTGTAAAGGCACTCTCTAAAAATTCTTCGCTGCGGATGTGTCGTATGACTGTTGTAATAATTTGAGTGAGCTCAGGCTGGACACGCTCATTTTCTAAATCGGGATGGGAAAGCACCTCATTTTCTGTCGCAGTAAAAAAGCTAGCCAATGCTTCGACATATTCTTGCGGAGAATCGATGGCTGTCCATTGAGCCGCTAAGCTGCGGCCATGCTTGTAATAGAGTCGAAATCCGGCAGGGCTATCGTCATAAGGGCCAGCTGTCACATCACGCATATCAGCATCGTAGATCTCTTGGAAGTAGCGGGGGAATAGGTTGATGTAGAGCTGCGTCAAAAAGTTACCTAGCTGAGCAAACAGTCTAGCTCTGCGAGCAGCAGCATCACGTAATTTCACAATGGTATCATATTCATTTACTCGGCTCTGCAGCTCTGCCCGCGTCCACTGCGCCTCTTGCTGGTTCATATTACGGATGCGCGTTTCCATGTGGCGGATCAACGGCATTAAATAATCTAAAGACTCTTCATGCTCTCTTACTTCCGCGTTGTAGCGATCGAGCATTCCTTGCGTCTCTTTGACAAATGCGGCGCCAATTCCTCCTGGTTCACTTGGACTCATGCCTAAGCTGGAGTATAAGTTCCATGTGCTGAAGTCATTTTTAATTTCGGAGAAGGAGGCAAGGGTAAACTCCCATACACGCAAAAGCGGATGGTCAGTCAAGGATTTGAATGCCTGACAAGCCAGAGGAAAACGGTCAAAGAAACTATTGCACGCTTGTGCTTTTTCATGGTTCAACGTGGAGACACCGACTGCCATGACATTCATCGGCCCACCTCTCTGACGAAGACGATGCTCCTGTAGATCTTCTTCTGTCACTCCGAGCTTTTGCCTGAGAAGTGCGCCAATCAAATCTTCTGTACTTGTCACCACATAAGCTTGTACTGCTTCTTTCTTATACAAAAGCTGGCGCAGCTGCCTGCGCAATTCTGTTGGCTGCTCCTCTTCAGGTAATGCCTCGTCGAACAGCTTGGCTGCAATGCAGGCCCGCAGGAGTCCTGGAGAGTTCCAGATAGGAATCGTTGACTCATCAATCTGACGTGGAAGCGAAAAAAAGCGTTTTAAATCTCCCGAGCCCCAGCTTGCGCTCATCGGCACCATATATTCGACGCCACCAAAGGTACGCTTTAGCCGACCCGACTCCATCAGCTGCTGCAGATCTTTAAGCAGTGCTGTTGGTTGCTCTGATTGAATTAAGATTGCTGGAGCTGTGGCGAAGCAGGAGCCTACATTTTGTCTGAGATAGCAGAGCCAAGCGGAAAGCACGGCTCTCCTGGCATGCGCATCGGTAATCCACTCCCCTTCGGGAAGTTCTAGCGTCAGTCGAATGAGCTGATCAGCATGGGGATTGGCATAAGGCCGTGAAATGCGTTGCAAAATCTGAACAGCAGCTCCACCTTGGATTAGCTGTTCCACAACAGCGATCAAGTGCTCTTGTCGCGGAGCATCCTCCGAATAGTGCGGCCCTATAAAATAGCGATGCCGTTTTAACTCTTCAAGCAAGTGAGTAAGATTCTCTTTTTGCAGCTGGCCTTCATCATTAATCAAGTAGTAGCTAATCCAACGCGCGCGAAAGAGAGTACGGGCCGAGCAGCTATCTTGGATCTTTGTCGCATCCATTGCTCGCGACATCTCCTCATACTCTTCTGCACAAAAGGCTTCGACAGAATCAGGCTCCACTCTTTTTTTTCGCCAACGCGCCATCAAACTATGGGCTCGGGAAAGAAACTGGGGCTGATTCAGAGGCACTTTTATCCACTGAATAACTTTGGCTATCTGCTCAACCTTCAACGCCTTCTCCCAACTTAAGCTTCAAGAGACTTGATTAATACTCATCCTATGATACTTAATAGTAGTTTCGCTTCAAGACTTTCAACCATTAAGAATTAGAAGGCCGTGCCTGTCATGCAAGTTAATGTAGATAATAAACCGGTAGAAATCTCCAAGGAGAGCAGCTTAAGAGAGCTCGCCGAACAGCTGAAACTCAACGCCCCGCATCAAGCTTTGGGCGCAATGATCAATGGGGAGTTAAGAGACTTGAGTACGCAAGTAAAAGAGGGCGATACAGTTACATTTCTCTCTTTTGAGGATCCCAAAGGCAAAGAGATCTTCTGGCACACCTCAGCTCATATCTTAGCCCAAGCAATTTTACGTCTCTGGCCCGATGCTAAACCGACTATTGGACCACCTATCGATGCTGGATTCTATTACGACTTTGCCAACTTAACTGTCTCCGACACAGACTTTGAGCGTATCGAAGAGGAGATGCAAAAGATCATCAAAGAAAACCATAAGCCTGAGTTAACTCGCTTTTCCACAAAACAAGAGGCGTTAGAGGCCTTCGCTCATAACCCTTACAAAAGAGAACTAATTGAGAGCTTCGATCCCAACGAGCCTCTGACAGCTTACCGTCAGGGAGAGTTTTTCGATCTCTGCCGTGGACCGCACTTAAGCTCTCTTGGAAAAGTTAAGGCTCTTAAGGTTTTGAAGACATCAGGAGCTTACTGGAGAGGGGACTCCAACCGTGAGATGCTCACTCGCGTCTACGCCATCACATTTCCTGAACGCCAGCTTTTAAAAGACTATGTGCATCAGCAAGAAGAGGCGAAGAAGCGCGACCATAAAATCTTGGGACCGAGGCTCGATCTCTTTTCATTAAAAGAAGAGGCGCCTGGAATGCCATTTATTCATCCAAAAGGAATGATTATCTGGAATAATCTTTTGGCTTATCTGAGAGAGCGTCTAGCAAAGCATAACTATATTGAAATCAAAACACCGACTTTGATGACACGTGAACTCTGGGAGCGTTCAGGACACTGGGCAAACTATCGCAAAAATATGTTTACCTCTCAGATTGAAGAGCGCGATTTTGCAATCAAACCGATGAACTGCCCCGGCGGCATGCTCTTTTACCGCAGCCATGTCCACAGCTACCGCGAACTCCCCATGCGTGTCGCAGAAATAGGCAACGTTCACCGTTTTGAACCCTCGGGATCTCTCTCGGGTCTCTTTCGCGTACGCAGCTTCCATCAAGATGATGCCCACATCTTTATGAAGCCCGAAGATATCCAATCAGAAATCACCTCAATCTTAAACTTTGCCGATGAGATCTACACCACTTTTGGCTTGAGCTATCATTTAGAGCTTTCGACTCGTCCAGAAAGTGGTACAATCGGTTCTGATGAGGAGTGGGAGTTGGCTACAGCTGGTTTAAAAGGCGCTCTCGATGCTAGTGGACGTCCCTACCGCATCAATCCAGGCGACGGTGCTTTCTATGGACCTAAAATTGACTTCCATATCCGAGATGCTCTCAACCGTACCTGGCAGTGTGGAACTGTTCAGCTCGACATGGCTCTGCCCGAGCGTTTCGAACTGGAATATACCGCTGCCGACGGCTTGCGCCAGCGGCCTGTGATGCTACACCGAGCAATCTTTGGCTCGATCGAACGTTTCTTTGGAATCTTAATCGAACACTTCTCCGGGCGCTTTCCTCTCTGGATCAGTCCCGTTCAAGTGCGTCTCTTAAGCGTTGCCGACCGCCATATTCCTTTTGCGGAAGAGGTGGCAAGCCAGTTAAAGCAAGAAGGATTTCACGTCACTGTCGATACAAGCTCAGAGTCTCTCAGCAAAAAAGTTCGTAATGCCCAGCTCGATCAAGTTAACTACATCATTACAATCGGCGATCGAGAGGTAGAAAATCGCACTTTAGCTCTGCGTACACGTGATAACTGTGTCCATGGCGAGGTCTCGATCGACTCTTTCTTAGACAACATACGCAGAGAAAGAGATTCAAAAAGCTTGTCATCTCCTTACTCTTCCAAAGTGCAAGCTGAGGCAGCAACATGAAGATTATTGCTGTGAGTAGCTTTAAAGGTGGGACTGCGAAAACGTCAACAGCGCTGCACATTGGTGCAGCGTTTGCTAAATTCCATAAAAAAAGGGTTCTGCTTATTGATTTTGATGCCCAAGCCAATTTAACGACTGGCTTAGGGTTTGACCCCGATGCCTATGACAGCCTGGCTCCTGTCTTGCAAGGCAATAAGCCAATTGAAGATGTCATTTTAAACACCTGCATCGAATTTCTTGATCTTGTGCCAGCCGACACCTGGCTCGAACGTGTCGAAGTCACAGGCAGCTTAGCAACAGATCGCTATTCTCATGAGCGCTTAAAAACGATCTTAGCTCCCTTGAAAAAAAAGTATGACCTAGTCCTTATCGATACTCCTCCATCCCTCTGCTGGCTAACAGAGTCGGCTCTAATCGCAGCCCATCATACGCTCGTATGCGCAACCGCCGAATTCTATAGTGTCAAAGGGTTAGAAAGGCTCTCTCAATTCATTGAAACCATTTCCGAAAGACACCCCATCTCTGTTCTAGGCGTCCTTCTCTCCTATTGGAGCGCCAGAGGTAAAAGTAATGGTGCCTTTTTAGAGGTCATCGAGCGCACGTTTCCTGGAAAAACACTCGATGCCAAGGTTCGCCGTGACATTGCGGTGTCGGAAGCCTCTATCTATGGCAAACCACTTTTTGAAACGGCCCCTTCTGCAAGGGCTGCAGAAGATTATTGCGCTGTCACTCAAGAGCTATTATCACGTTTATAACTGTGGAGCTATTATGAGCCAAATGAACGCTCTACTGAATCAGCGACTGCAAAAGAAAGAGAATGCGAATCAATCAAAAATGAAGGTCATGGCTTCGCAATCAGCGAATGGCCAGCTCACGACTTTTTCCGGTCTATTTTCTCCTACTGAGGTGTCCGAACGGGAAAGGCAACTTTTAAAAGAGCTGATTGAGCACTATGCTAACGACGATCAGCAGTCAACAGAGCATGATCTCTCTCAACTGCTTGCCATTACAGCCGAAGTCAAAGCAATCCATCATCAAGCTGTTTTGCTACATGGAGAGCGCATTAAAAAGGCTAGAGAGCTATTAAAAAATTATCGCGAAGGCGCTTTTTCTAGTTGGCTAGTAGCTACTTATGGCAACCGCCAAACGCCTTATAACTTTTTGCAATACTTCGAATTTTATGAAGTGTTAGCTCCCTCTCTCCAGAAAAGAGTGTTAGAAATGCCTCGTCAAGCTGTCTACACCCTGGCAGCAAGGCAAGGCTCACAAAAAGATAAAGAGCAGGTTTTAATCGACTATAAGGGCGAAAATAAAATCGAACTTCTTCTCTTGATTCGTGAACGATTTCCTTTAGACGAGCAAGATAAGCGAAGACAATCTGTTGCAGAAAGCTTTTTACGTTCGATTGAACGCGCCATACGCGAGTTAAACCGCCGCTCACAATCACTTTCGGCCAAAGAGCGTGTGCGATTAGGCGAGCTTGCTCGAGAGCTAAACAAATTAAGCCAGGTTAACGTATGAATGAAGAGGCATTAGAAAATCCGCTAGTCTCCCGTTATGCTAGCCCTGAGATGCTAGCCATCTTCTCATCTATGCAAAAATACAAAAACTGGCGTCGCCTCTGGATAGCTCTTGCAGAAGAGCAAAAACGGCTGGGACTTCCAGTGAGCTCGG
>CAZZJE010000024.1:9825-15181 GCA_964654295.1 uncultured bacterium
AAATTGCTGAAATGCAAAGGCAAGCTGGTATCATCGATTTCAAAGCTGTCGCCGCTTATGAGAAAAAGTTGCATCACGATGTCATGGCGCATATCCATGCCTATGGCGACCAATGCCCAACAGCTAAATCGATTATTCATTTGGGGGCTACTTCAGCTTTTGTAACGGATAATGGAGATCTCTTGCAATTTCAAGAGGCGTTGAAATTGATTTTAAGTCGATTTAAGCGATTTTTAAAAAATTTAGTTAATCTTACAGAACGCTATGCCAGCTTACCCTGCTTAGGTTATACCCATTTTCAACCTGCCCAATTAACAACGGTAGGAAAGCGTCTCGCCCTCTGGCTCCAAGATTTTTTAGCAGATTTCCAAGAAATAACCGACTGTTTAAATCATCTGCGCTTCTTAGGAATGAAGGGAGCCACGGGAACACAAGCATCTCTCTTAGCTCTTTTTGAAGGCGATGTTAGCAAGGTAATCCGCTTGGAAGAGGGGGTCGCTAAACGATTAGGTTTCTCTGCCGTCTATACGATTACAGGACAAACCTATCCTCGAAAGCAAGATAGCCGGATCTTGCATGCTCTTGCAAACCTTGGTGTGAGTGCCCATAAATGTGCTAACGATCTGCGCCTTTTGGCTCATAGTGGAGAGATGGAAGAGGCTTTAGAAAAGCAGCAGGTCGGCTCGTCAGCTATGCCGTATAAGCGCAACCCTATCTTGTCAGAACGGATCTGTAGTTTAAGCCGCCTGGTAATTAACCAAGAATCTAATGCCCAATATACGGCCGCAACGCAATGGTTGGAACGCTCCCTGGATGACTCGGCAGGTCGAAGACTCTATCTTCCTCAAACATTTTTATTAGCGGATGCCATCTTGCTACTTTTGGAACGTGTATTCACACATCTTGAAATACATGAGGAGCAAATTAATAAAAAAGTTTTGGAGCATTTACCACTCTTTATGACTGAAAACTTGTTGATGGCTTTAGTCAAAAAAGGCGGTGATCGACAGCAGCTGCATGAGCGTCTACGTCAATACTCTCAAATGAAACAGGCAACGTCTGAATTGGTTGAGTTATTGAAAAGCGATCCCCAATTTGAATTAACTGACGGGGAGTGGCAGGAGCTGCTGCAGCCTAAAAACTATATAGGCTTAGCTCCGCAGCAAGTCGAGCAATTCTTAAAGGAAGAGGTGCAGCCTCTTTTACAAAATCCTTGAGACTATTTTTGGATTGCGGGACTTGTCGAAGCTTTGGTATCCCAGCATCTCGACAAGTCGAGATGAGCAAAAAGCGGCGACAAGTCGCCGCGCTCCAAAAATAGTCTCAAACGACTCTTGGTAGATTGTAAATACGATTAATAAAGGTGGAGGAAGAAATCCTCCACCTGAAAGACACCTATCTATTAAGCTCCAAATTTGAAGCTCTTTACAATGGTGTCAAATGATCCGCGGTAAGAATCAAATTCTTCCGGTGTTGCAGTAGCAGTAATAATATAGGCACGGTCGCCCTTTACCATAATCACTTGTAGGACGCGTGCTCTTACTTCTCCCATACGATGGTCATAGACAATCCAGCGAGCTGGAACACCGTTAACATCCACGCGACCAGTATCAATCTCTTTAAAATCTGTCAGCAGCATGCTTAGATTTTTAACACCTAAATCATAGTATTCATCTAAGGTTAAAGGTGTGCGTAAATCTTCTGTGACGACATTGACGTTTTCGCGGAATTTATCTTCAGAGTTTTTAAGAGCTGAAAGCCCGAAGACATCCAAGCCCATAAATCCCTCTTTGACTTCCCAATTGGATGGGAAAACGATCGTATAGCCCTTTTGAGCATTGTGATAGGGCTGATCATTACCACTTACTTTCATATCTACGTTCTCTACACTAGTAGATGTTCCAGCTGGAACAGTAGTTGTAGGAGCTGGTGTGACTGCATCGGATGAAACAGCTTTCACCTTTTCCGTAGACATAGATTTAGTTGTGTCTGTCGAAACAGATGTTGTTGGTGGTGTTACCGCATGGTCCACATTGGGTTGTGGAACATCTGTTTCTGGAGGAACGTCAACTTTCACTTTAGCTGCATCTCTTTCTGATGGAGCTATTGTTGGATTCGCTACAGGAACATCTGATGAGACAGATGGAGCTGGGACAACCAGTGGTGTCACAGGCTTATTTGTTGTAGGTTTGACAATCGAAGAACTTCCTGTATTCGTTGTAGAAGTATCAACACTTGTTACTTCTGCAATCGATCCATCTTTTACTTCATCCTCATCAACGGGTTGAGGAGAAACTGTAGACTTATGTTCAGGAGGAACAACTTTGTCCTTTTCTACTTTACCAGGCATAGGCTGTGGAACGACATGATCTCCACTTTCAGGAGCCATACGTGCATCATCGCTAGCCATGGCCAAATTGCCTTCGATTCTTACTCTGGGTAAGGGTGGAACAGGCTGAATACGAACATCGCCAGAGTCATTTTGTCTGACTCTTACTCGTTCTGATTCTCTGGGCTGTGGAACAACAACTTGATCTTCTTCATCATCGATAATGACACCTGGTTCGTTAACTCGTCTGTCAACGGGTTGAGGTGTAATCACAGCATTTGAGTCATCTACCTCTCTAAATCGATCATCAGAGCGTCGTTCAGATGGTATAGGAACAGGAACAACTACATTTGTAGAGCCATTGTTATCACTTTCAAAGAATAACGCTAAATCATTATCTTCGCTATCATCTTCATCATTATCTTGAATTTGCATTCTATTAGATTTATCAACCGATTCAACGTTGTTACGAATAACGGGACGTTGATAGTGCTGGTCTGCTTGGGGCTGAGGTACAATCGGGTTATCCACTCGATTGACATCTCGACGCACGTTGGATTGTTCTGGTACCGTACGCACATCTTGCATACGTGCGTCTTGCGAATGATCCATCGAGGATGCACTCATTCCTACCAATCCAGTAGCAAACATTGGAGCTGCTACTGCCACAAGCGAGCAGACAATAAGTTTTAAAGGTCGATGAAACATAATCTTCCATCCTTTTTGTCGGCTTTTGCCAAGATAAAAGGGAGAGTCGAATTAACTCTCCCTTATCCATCCAAGATTTATTATAGAAATTCAATTTTCTTTATTCTATTAGAATAATTTTAATTTTATAAATCAACAATTTCTATTGGCTAATTCACAGCAAGATAGGATCGATTATTAATTTAACTTTAAGAATAAAAATATCTGTTTAAGGCTTTAAAACAGGTGGTTTTAAAGCCTAAAAAGGCGCACTTGTGAAAATTGCAAAGAAAGGTATACTCTGGCTCAGCCACTATCCAAACATTTTAGGAGCCATCATGATCGGAACAGGGGAATTGTTAGTCATTTTGGGCATTGTTTTGCTCTTATTTGGTGGAAAGAAGCTGCCAGAGATTGCGCGTAATCTAGGTCAAGGGATTCGGGAGTTTAAAAAAGCCTGCAATGGAGATGAAGAGGTAGAGACAATTGAAGTACGTCCGCAAACGCCATCTAAAAAAGAGCAAAAAGAATCTGAACCGAGTGAGCCCATTTAAATCGCCGTGGAAGATAGCCTCTCCTCTCCTTCTGACCATCAAGCAACGCTTTATGAACATCTTGATGAATTAAAGCGGACGATCTTTTATTGCCTGGCTATTTTAATAATAGGCTCTATCCTTATCTTTCCTTTTCATTCGGAAATTTTGCAATTACTGACAGCTTCCCTCCAACAAACGCATACGGGGTTAGAAAGAGAAGTGGCACAACGAGAGAGGTTCGTTAATTTAAATACGGCAACACAAGAACTCTCTCTTCCTTCTGACCGCTACTCCCATATTCAGCCTTCTTCTGGAGTGCTGTTAAAAAGCTCCCATCTCTATCTTATTCCCAAAGGCGAAAGTGTAGAATATAGTTATTGGTCGCCGGCTCTTTCGCTGCAGATTTTAAATCCGGTCGAAGGCTTTGTCATTGCTCTCAAAATCACTTTTTGGACAGCTCTCTTAGTTACTTCTCCCTTATGGCTTTGGCGAATTTTGCGTTTTATTTTACCAGCTTTAACACCATCAGAATCAGCTCTTCTTTTGCCTCTCCTCGCCTATAGTTATATTGCCTTATGTATTGGTCTGCTAGCGACCTTTTTTGGAACATTGCCTGCCGCTAATGCCTATTTTTATCAGTTCAATGCCTCGTTAGGACATAACCAATGGGCTCTCTCCTTTTATATTCAATATGCTCTATGGCTCATCTGTGCCAACTCGATTGCTTGCGAGTGTGCAGCTCTTCTCTTTTTATTAGTTCGAAAAGGATGGATCACATGGGAGCAACTACGTGATAAACGCCGTCATGTGATTGTAGGAGCATTTATCTTAGCTGCTTTGCTTACTCCTCCCGATGTCTTCACTCAGTTTCTAGTTGCCATTCCCCTCATTATTTTTTATGAAATTATTTTAATTTATGCACGTTACAGAAAAAATTATATATTAATAAAAACTTAAACAATTAATTTAATATTTTCTCATATTTATATTTCCATTTATAATATAAGTAAGAAGATTAGTAATAATTTTCTGGTGCTTAATAAGCAATAAACGTTTCCAGGAGAACGTTAAGTTATCTGCCCTAAAGCGATCCATAGATCGCTTATTTATTTTTCCTAATAACCCACTAGGGTGGGAGGAAGAGATGGTTGTCATAGAAGAAGACGTTAAAAAGGCTTATCAAAAAATGCATGAGCAAGAGAGAACATCCTTCTCTGTGGATGGATGGGACCTTTTTATGTGCAGCCTACAGGACGCTTCGAAACTCTCTCTCACGGCAACGGTTTACCAGGGTGGAAACTTCATTCCCAAGAGTGTACGAGAAAACCTTCACCACAAAATCCCATTTTTCTCTTCGATTAAGACTGCTATCGCGTTAGATGAGTCTCATTTTCGCATTTTACTGCATTATATTGGCGAAGATGAGGAGCTAACGCTTTCGGCATTTAAAGAATTGGTCCAAGAGTTTTTAGAGCATGCAGATTGGTGGAGACTATTTCTCGATGAGCATGATAAACATGACTTGGTGTATGTAAGGGTCGTTTAACCGATAGACTGCTGTTAGTAGAAGAGCAGAGAAGAGTCGAATGAGTATTTGGCAAGAGGATGACCTCGTGCCTATCTTTCGTAAAAGTGCGCTAACCAAGTCGCGCTCATCCTAGATTGTGTTAAAATGTGTGACTGCCCTTTCGCCACAGGCGAAGGGGCAGTCTTTTTTTATTAGGATAAGGCGAAGATTGTCGATCATTTCGTTGATATCACCGATATGATCGGCATTGGTAAGGGAGGGCAGCGACAAGCCGAT
>CAZZJE010000025.1:0-14792 GCA_964654295.1 uncultured bacterium
CGAGGCGAGCAAAAAAGCGGCGACAAGTCGCCGCACTCCATATACTCTTTAGCTCTAGTTCTTTAAATCAAACACAAAAAAAAGGGGCCATTTATGGCCCCTTTTTTTGTGTTAGCTTATGAAGCGTCTTCGAAGTCGAATACGAGCTCTTCTTCGAGTTCGCGGTCGACATAGCGTTTGACATGTCTATGATGCTCAGCTCCGGTACCACCTGGGATGATGTGTCCCATGATGACGTTCTCTTTAAAGCCGAGCAGGTAGTCTGTTTTACCGGCACAGGCAGCATCTGTTAAGACACGAGTTGTATCTTGGAAGGATGCCGCTGAAATAAACGATTCGGTGCTCAGAGAAGCTTTTGTGATACCAAGCAGAACAGGTGCCGCTTGTGAAGCGCGACCGCCTTCTTTCGTCACTTTTAGATTCTCAAGTTCGAAGTCGCGTTTATCTACCTCTTCACCGAAGAGCAAGCTTGTATCGCCTGGATCAACCACACGAACTTTCTTCAGCATCTGGCGAACGATAATTTCGATATGTTTATCGTTAATATCGACACCCTGCAGACGGTAAACCTCTTGTACCTGGTTCACTAAGTATTTCTGCAATTCACGGACGCCGCAGATCTCCAAGATCTCTTGTGGGATTACAACACCGTTTGTTAACTGCTGACCCTTGACCACATGTTCGCCACGCTGGACGATCAAGTGTTTAGAGTGAGGAATTAGGTGCTCCTCTTCCATGCCAGAGATCTCATCGCGAACGACGACGATACGCTTGTTCTTTTGAACACCGCGGAAGTCGACCACGCCATCGATCTTAGCAATTTCTGCGGAATCTTTTGGCTTGCGAGCTTCGAATAGCTCTGCAACGCGTGGCAGACCACCCGTGATATCCTTTGTACGCATCGCGCCGCGAGGAATACGAGCAAGCAGCTTACCAGCAGAGGCATATTGACCCTCTTCCACCGAAATGATCGCACCAGATGGAATCGGATAGGTACCAATCAGCTCTTTAAAGTCACTGTCAGCATAGATCATGATCTGCGGATGCAGCTCACCACGATGCTGCTTCACGCTGATTTCAACCTGACCTGTCTGCTTATTAACATCTCGGTCTGTCGAAATCCCTTCAACAAGATCCTCATATTTTACATAACCTGGGCGATCGCAAATGATTGGAACGTTGTGCTGTTCCCACTCACCAATCTTCTGCCCTACTTTAACACGTGTGCCGTCGGCGTAGAAGATACGCGTTCCTAGCTCCACGTTAAAAGCCTGCAGTGGTTCGATCGACTTACTGGAGAGAAGTTTCTTGTATTCATCTAATGTACGGCCCTCATCGCGAACAATGTTAAGGCTTCCATTTTTGTTAAGAACAATCCACTGCCCCTCTTCGTTTTGAACTGTACGCAGGTCTAAGTAGACGAGGATACCCTCTTGCTCCACGAGCAATTCGGGAGACAAGCCGGCAGAAGCAATACCACCGGAGTGGAACGTACGCATCGTGAGCTGAGTTCCAGGTTCACCAATCGACTGAGCAGCAATGATACCGACTGCCTCACCCATTCCGACAACACGGCCGTTCGCTAGGTTGAGTCCATAGCAATGGGCACAGACCCCACGATGGGCTTCGCATGTTAAAACGGAGCGGATACGCACACTTTCGATACCGGCATCATCAATCGCTTCTGCTTGCTGAATATTCAAGATATCGCCTTGACGCGCCAATACCTTTGTATGGTCACCAGGCAAGTAGATATCATCGCAGACAGTGCGGCCAAAGATACGGTCGCGAAGTGGCAAAAGCTCTTCTTGACCCTGTTTAATGGCGGAGACTTCGATCCCATTTAAAGTACCGCAATCTTCTTCTGTAATAATCACATCTTGAGCGACGTCAACGAGACGGCGAGTGAGGTAACCCGAGTCAGCTGTTTTAAGAGCTGTATCGGCAAGACCTTTACGCGCACCGTGAGAAGAGATTGAGAACTCAATAACGGTCAAGCCTTCACGGAAGTTTGACGTTACCGGAGATTCGATGATATCGCCAGAAGGCTTACTCATTAAGCCGCGCAAGGCACCCAGCTGCTTAATCTGAGCTCTATTACCGCGAGCACCGGAGTCAATCATCAAATAGAGCGGGTTGCGTTTGTTATCTTTCGCTTGGGAGATCATTTGGAAGAGCTCATCGGAGAGACGCTCCGATACCTCGTTCCAGATACTGATCGTCTTCGAACGGCGCTCACCGTCAGTGATAATCCCCTCTTCATACTGCTTACGCACTTGCTGCACACGCTCATGAGCCTCATCAAGAACGCGATCTTTATCTGGCGGAACGCAAATATCGCATACGCCCATTGAGATTGCGGCTTTTGTTCCTTCGCTGAAACCTAGGTTTTTCAGGTCATCCAAGAAACGAACAGTACGCTCCAAACCTGCTTTTTTATAGCAGTTCATGATGAGCTCACCCATTTTCTTTTTGGGTAGGCTATAGTTTTGGAAGCCGAGTTCTTTTGGAACGATCGTATTAAAAATCACACGGCCAGGCGTTGTGTCGATAATCCCAGCGTCTGTACGTAGCTTGATGCGCTCATGGATACGTAGACCGCGGCTATAGTGGCAGCCCTGGTCGTCGGCAAATTTGGATTGCTCATACCAGTTGTAACTACCGCTCGCATGCAGGGCCATCAAGACCTCTTGCATATCGCGGAAGACACGTGTCTTTTTACCATGCTCTTCTGGAATATAGAGCGGGTCGATCATCAAGTAGTAGAGACCGAGCGTCATATCCTGAGAAGGCACAGCGACAGGCTTACCGGAAGAGGGCAAGAAGATGTTATCGGGAGCCATCATAAGCAGACGAGCTTCTAGTTGTGCTTCGATAGAAAGTGGCACATAGACAGCCATCTGGTCACCGTCGAAGTCGGCGTTGAATGCCGCGCAAACGAGCGGGTGAATACGAATTGCTTTACCTTCGATCAAAACCGGTTCAAACGCTTGGATACCGAGGCGGTGGAGCGTAGGCGCACGGTTTAGAAGGACTGGATGGCCTTTGATGATATCTTCTAAAACGTCCCAAACCTCTGCTGCATGACGCTGAATCATTTTCTTAGCAGAACGGATCGTATAGACATATCCAAGGTCTTTCAAACGTTTGACGATGAAAGGCTCAAACAGCTCTAGAGCCATCAGCTTTGGCAAACCGCACTGGTTAAACTTCAACTCTGGTCCAACGACGATTACAGAACGACCTGAGTAGTCAACACGCTTACCGAGCAAGTTTTGACGGAAACGTCCCTGCTTACCTTTTAACATCTCAGAGAGAGATTTCAGCGGACGGTTTCCAGCACCCATGACAGGATGACCATGGCGGCCATTGTCAAAGAGAGCATCAACTGCTTCTTGTAGCATACGCTTTTCGTTGCGAACGATCACGTCTGGTGTCTTCAACTTCAAAATCGCTTTTAAACGATTATTACGGTTGATTACACGACGATAGAGATCGTTTAAGTCAGACGTTGCAAAGCGACCACCATCGAGCGGAACTAAAGGACGCAGATCTGGTGGGATAACAGGAACAGCCGATAGCACCATCCACTCTGGGCGGTTGCCAGAGGAGAGGAAGCTTTCGATGATTTTCAGGCGTTTTGCCATCTTCATACGCGCTTGCATCGACTTTGTCTTACGCAGCTTCTCTTTCAGGTCGACAAGCTGAAGCTGTAGATCTTCTGTCATCAGGAGGTCACGAACAGCTTCACCACCCATTTTGGCAGTAAAGGCATCGCGGCCCCAGCGCTCTTGCGCTTCGCGATATTCGATGTCATTGAGTAGCTGTTTCTTCTCCAAGTCAGTCTGACCTGGATCTGTCACTACGTACTCTTCATAATAAATAATCCGTTCTAGATCTGTCGAAGACATGCCGAGGATGTTTCCAATTCTTGATGGCATGGTCTTAAAGAACCAGATATGAACAACGGGTACAGCTAGGTCGATATGTGCCATACGTTCACGACGCACCTTAGAAAGGGTGACTTCGACGCCGCAGCGATCGCACACAATGCCTTTATGCTTAATTTTTTTATACTTTCCGCAGGCGCACTCCCAATCATGGATGGGACCAAAGATCTTTTCGCAAAAGAGACCGCCTTTTTCAGGCTTAAACGTACGGTAGTTGATAGTCTCTGGTTTTTTGATCTCTCCGCGCGACCATTTGTTGCGGATGACCTCATCGGAGGCGATGCGGATCGTGAGCTTATCGAATTGTTCTTCGGTTAGCTCTTGAAACGGCTGGTTGTGATTGTCCGACATGGATTCTCCTAAAGAAATTTTCCCCTCACACGCGCACGCCTCCTCTTAGCCTTTTCATGGCTATAACGAGGAGGCGGGGTATCTATTCTGTGACCTTTTCAGCTCTGACATCGAGGCAGAGACCGCGCATCTCATTCATCAAAACGTTAAAGGATTCTGGAACACCTGGCTTAAGCAGGTTTTCACCTTTAACAATTGATTCGTAGATACGGGTACGTCCGCGGACGTCATCCGATTTAACAGTCAGTAGTTCTTGGAGCAGGTGTGCTGCGCCATAAGCTTCGGCAGCCCAGACCTCCATCTCTCCAAAGCGCTGGCCACCCATCTGAGCCTTACCACCAAGCGGCTGCTGGGTGACTAAGGAGTAGGGGCCGACAGCTCGGGCGTGGATCTTATCTGCAACAAGGTGGCTGAGTTTTAGCATGTAGATATAGCCGACGACGACACGGTTGTCAAAACGCTCACCGGTACAGCCATCATATAGCCAAAACTTACCATCTTCTGGCATGCCATACGTCTTCATCATCTTCCAGATCTCTTGCTCTGGGAAGCCTTCAAACACAGGGCTCTTGACATGGATGCCGGCACGTTGTGCGACGAAGCCAAGGTGTGTTTCAAAGAGCTGACCCATGTTCATACGGGAAGGTACACCCAATGGGTTGAGGATGATTTCCACTGTACGGCCATCGGATAGGAATGGCATATCGGCTTCGGGTACGATCTTAGAGACGACACCCTTGTTACCGTGGCGACCAGCCATCTTATCACCCACTTGCAGCTTACGCTTAGAAGCGACATAGACCTTCACTTGACGGATGATGCCGGGATCGAGTTCGGTATCGCCCTTACGCATCAGTTCAATTTCAGTCTTATATTGTGTTTCAAGTGTTTGTAAGGCGACGTCGTAATCACGTAAGAGCTGTTTGAGTGTATGGTAGACCTGATGTTCGGAGATGATAAGATCTTCAACCGGTTCAGATTCTAACATTTCAATCATCTCTTGAGAGATATGTGCTCCCTCTTCAAGGAGTACTTCGGCCGTGCGGCGATGAATGATTGGTCCGGGAGCCAGATCGTTGAGCAGCAGAGCACCCAGCTTTTCATGGCGTTCAAACTTCAGTTCAGCGACCTTATTTTTGTAGTCACGCTGGATGTCACGCAGGCGTGTTGCCTCTTCGACTAATTCGTCATCTGTTTTAGAGAGACGGTCGCGACGGCTGAAGACTTTGACATCCATGACGACGCCTTCGGTTCCTGGAGGAACAACGAGAGAGGCATCTTTAACGTCGGCAGCTTTTTCATCGAAGATCGCTCTTAAGAGACGCTCTTCTGGAGCAAGTTCTGTTTCTGATTTTGGAGTGATCTTACCAACAAGGATATCGCCTGGCTTCACTTCAGCACCGATACGAATGATTCCATCGTCACCTAAGTTGACTAAAGCCTCTTCTGAGACGTTTGGAATATCGCGAGTGATCTCTTCTTTTCCAAGCTTTGTATCGCGCGCTGTCAGCTCAAACTCTTCGATATAGATCGAAGTGAAGGCATCTTCACGCAGCAGCTTTTCGGAGATGATGATCGCATCTTCGTAGTTGTAACCAAACCAAGGCATAAAGGCCACGAGTAGGTTTTTACCTAATGCAATCTCACCCTTATCGGTCGCTGGACCGTCGGCTAAGATATCTCCTGCTTTAATCTCATCACCTACATCGCACAAAGGCGTCTGGTTGATGCAAGTTCCCGCATTGGAGCGTAGAAACTTTTTCAACAAATAGACTTTTTTCTGTAGGGGGTTGTCTTTTGAAGCAACGACAATGCGGCTTCCATCGACATACTCAACGATTCCATCTTCTGTTGCAATGATGACGGCGCCAGAGTCGCGGGCAGCGCGGGCCTCTAATCCTGTTCCTACATAGGGGGATTGGGGGCGAAGCAGAGGAACGCCTTGGCGTTGCATGTTCGAACCCATCAAGGCACGGTTAGCATCGTCATGCTCTAAGAAGGGGATCAATCCGGTGACGATGGAGACGAGCTGCTTCGGCGAAACGTCCATATGTGTCACTTTTTCTGCATCGATCTCGAGGGATTCACCCTTATAGCGAGCCCAGCAGACTGGTTCGGCAAACATACGGAATTCATCGAGCGGAGCAGAAGCCTGAGCGATGACACAGCGCTCTTCTTGGTCTGCCATCATATATTCGATCTCATCGGTCACGACACCATCGCGGACGATGCGATAGGGAGTTTCGATGAAGCCAAATTCGTTGATTTTAGCGAACGAAGAGAGAGAGGTGATCAGACCGATGTTTGGACCTTCTGGAGTCTCAATCGGGCAGACTCTTCCGTAGTGACTTGGATGCACGTCACGCACCTCGAAGCCGGCTCGATCTCTGTTTAGGCCGCCTGGACCGAGAGAGGAGAGACGACGTTTATGCGTCAATTCAGCCACGGGGTTGTTTTGATCCATAAACTGTGACAGCTGGGAGCGGCCGAAGAAATCTTTTAAGACGCCAGCCAAACCTTTAGCGGAGACAATTTTACCCGGAGTTAAAGTATCAGAAGAGAAGTCAAATAGGTTCATGCGTTCGCGGATGATCTTTTCCATGCGAGCCAAGCCGATACGGCACTGGTTTTGGATTAGCTCACCGACCGAACGAACGCGGCGGTTGCCGAGGTGGTCGATATCATCGATAGAAGCATCTTCGTCACCACGACGTAGTCTAATGAGATATTTGAGTGCTCCGATCACATCTTCTTTAGTCAAGGTAACGATCTGCAGCTGCTCATCTGTCACCTCTAAGCCAAGCTTAGAGTTTAACTTATAGCGACCCACACGCCCCAAGTTGTAGCGTTTGGGGTCAAAGAAGAGACGCATGATTGCAGAGCGCGCGTTGGATAGCATTGCAGGCTCACCTGGACGGATTTTACGGTAGAAATCTTTTAGAGCAGATTCGTAAGAGTCCGTTGGATCTTTGGAGAGCATTTTGATGATGGGACTTGATTCGTCGGCATCTTCAGCAATGCGGATCACTTCGACGCCAGCATCGACCATACGCTTGAGCATAGCCGTCGTCAGCTTTTCAGTGGCTTTACCAAAGATTACACCAGTCTCTTCATCGACAACATCTTGAGCAAGGATCTTACCAACAAGCTTAGCAAAATCTTTTTCTGAAGAGATCTTGACTTTACGTGTGCTAAAGAACTCTTCAATGATGTCAGCATTGGTTGAATAGCCGAGAGCGCGGATAAAGGTCGTGGCCAAAATTTTGCGGCGACGCTTTTTGCGGTCGATATAAATATAGATTAGGTCGTTGGAATCGAAGGCGCCTTCTAACCAGCTTCCGCGATATGGAATGACTCGGAAAGAGTAGATGACGTTGCCGCGCGAGTGGCGCTCTTGCTCGAAGCAGATCCCTGGCGAACGATGGAGCTGGGAAACGACAACGCGCTCGGCACCATTGATAATAAAGGTTCCCTTATCGGTCATAATGGGAATTGTTCCCATGTAGACCTCTTCCTCTTTAATCCCTGTCTCGTCAGTTAAACGAAACTTGACTTTTAGAGTGACGTTATAGGTGATTCCACGACGTATGCACTCTTCAGGCGAATATTTAGGAACGCCTAAAGTATAGGAAATAAATTCCAAAATGGTCTTTTCGTCATAAGACTTTATTGGGAAAATCTCATTAAAGACTTCTTGAAGACCAATACTGTCCCGTTCATCTGGAAAACGATCGGCTTGCAGAAATTGGTTGTAAGACTTCACCTGAACTTCGATTAAGTTTGGAAGATCGATGATCTCTTCTTTTTCTGCAAAGCTCACACGATGGGGCGGTCTTTTTAACATTATAGAGGACTCCCTAATACAGCTTGCTAATACTCCCAACTAACGTAGATGTGGTGTAAGGTCTAATTGGCAAAAACTTCTAAGACCTGGCATCATCAACACATTAATTGGCTTCTGCTTCCCTACCATCGAAACCCATAACGATGGCTTGAATTCATTCGTCTGTAGACGAAAGTTTCCCGTACCTTTATGCCTGATAAAAAGGCAGCGGCACAGGCCTTTGGCGCCGTTGTTCCCACGGCACAAAAAATTAATCAAAATAGCGCATAGCGAGCGCATTCCTATGAAAAGCATCTGAAAACTCTTCATAAGAGCGTGCATAGCATAAGCGCATTCCGGTCAAAATGGGAAGTATGGAACATTATATTTTTACGGTAAATAAGCGAAAAAAGAACTCCTGGCTGATTTTTTTATAACATGTTCAGCCGATAGATGCAACAAAAATCTCGTAAATTTTAATTTTAAACATCTTTTCCTAGGAAAAACCCTCATCGGCTTAAAAAACGAACAAAAAAACGTTTAAAATTGAGTCAAAAAAAATCCCAGAAATAGAATGGTGCATTCTACTTCTGGGAATATGCGCACAAAAACTCAGATTAAAGAGGCTTCAGCACGACTTTTCCGCCGGCTTCTTCCAATTTCTGTTTAATCTGCTCAGCTTCTGCTTTTGGAGCTGTATCTTTTACAGCTTTTGGAGCAGCTTCAACGAGTTCTTTAGACTCTTTTAGCCCTAAGCCTGTCAATTCACGAACAACCTTTACGAGGTTGAGTTTTTTGTCAGCTGGGTAGGAATCTAGGATGACTTGGAAGTCTGTTGCTTCAGCTTCTGGTGCAGCAGCAGCGCCACCAGCAGCAGGAGCAGCAACAGCTACAGCAGCTGCAGCAGCTTTAACGCCCCACTTATCTTCTAATAATTGTTTCAGTTGGGAGAGCTCTAATACGCTCAGTTTGCTGAGTTGTTCAACGATATCATTGAGTTGGTTACTCACGGCATTACCTCTCTAATATGGCAACCTTGGAGAGTGATGCGTCTCCACGGGGTCCAGTTACTATATAAAATTGTTTATTTTGAGCCTTCTTCTTTCTGGCTTTTGTTTTCCAAGCAGTGCGGAACGCTGCATAAAAGGGCGTCGAGGACTCCCAATGTATGCGAGAGTGGTGCTTCCAATGTCGCCAAGAATTCGGCGCGCATTTGCGGCAGAGGCGGCAGCTTGGAGATAGCCTCAATTTCATTCCCATTGTACATCTTGCCGTCAAAACGACCACCGATCACTTCGACTGCATTGTTTAGTTCTTGAGCTAAACGAAATACAGTTTGTGTGACTTCGAAGAAATCGTTGCCGCCAAAGACTAGTCCGATATGACCTGGAAGCATTTCGCGTGTCAGCGTGATGCTTTGCTGTTGAGCTGCCTGTATAAGAAGGCGTTTTCTCAACATTTCGACATCTCCACCTGCTTTAATGACTTCTTGACGAAAATTCGTTGTCATTTCGGAGTTAAGCCCGGAATAGCGTATAATGACAAAAGAGCCATGGCGCTCGATGATTCCGCTAGCTTCATTCAAAAGAAGTTGTTTTTCCTGTCTCATCCGTAACTCCTTATAGCGCTTCTAATTCGCGGAGATCGATTTTGAGACCGGGGCCCATCGTCGAAGAGACGAAGGCGGATTTGATATACTGACCTTTGGCGGCAGGGGGTTTAGCTCTGAGGACAGCACGAATTAGCGCTTGGGCGTTTTCGAGCAGTTTATCCTCTGCAAAAGAGAGCTTACCGACACCGTTATTGATAACAGCATGGCGGTCGAGTTTAAACTCGATTTTACCGGCTTGAAGTTCATTGACAGCGGTTGTGACATCGGTCGTCACAGTCCCAGCTTTAGGAGTTGGCATCAGACCGCGAGGACCGAGCACTTTTCCCAAGCGACCGACAAGACGCATCATGTCGGGGGTAGCGATGACAGCGTCAAAATCTGTCCAGCCGCCATTGATTTTTTCAAAGAGATCCTCGTCTCCAACAACATTTGCCCCGGCCTGCAAAGCTTCTTGAGCTTTGTCGCCTTTGGCAAATACAACAATGCGCATGGTTTTACCTGTGCCGTTCGGTAGTGACACAGTGCCTCGCACGAGTTGGTCAGATTTACGAGGGTCGACGCCTGTTTTTAAAGAAACTTCCAGTGTTTGGTCAAATTTGACCCCTGGACATTTCTTCAGGATAGCGATTGCATCGGCTAGTGTGTAGAGTTTTGGCTCTCCTACCAGCTTGGCAATCTCCCGATTACGTTTACTTGAGCGACCCATTGGCATTTGCCTTTTTTGTTCAGTTAGACAATTTCAAGGCCCATGGAACGTGCAGTTCCTAAGACCATTTGAAGCGCAGCTTCTGGACTGCGAGCGTTCATGTCGACCATTTTCTCGTCGGCAATTTTTTGTGCCTGAGCCATCGAGATCTTACCTACCTTATTACGGTTAGGTATAGCAGATCCCTTTTCGATACCGGCGGCTTTAATTAAAGCGCTGGCGACCGGAGGCTTTTTACAGATAAATGTAAATGATTTATCTGCATAGACAGTGATAATTACAGGGAGAATGGATCCGGCAAGGTGTTGTGTTTCTGCATTAAACTGCTTGCAAAAACCCATGATATTGACACCGGCGGAACCGAGAGCTGGTCCGATTGGTGGAGCTGGGTTTGCTTTGCCAGCAGGAATCTGCAGCTTAACAATTTTTGTAATTTTTTTCTTAGCCATCGTTCTCTTTACCTCTACAATGTAGACGTCTTATTAGACGGTGAGCCGCAGGAGTCAGGCTGCGCACGCAAGTGGCGCAGAGAGGCGAATCAAGCCGCCCACGGAGCTCTAATATTATTGCGTCATTGAGCTACGGGTGAGCAGCTCAAATGCATTTAACCTAAATCGGCCTCTATTCGGCCAGATCGGCGTCTTCAGCGACCTCTTCAACTTGAGAGAACTCTAGATCATCAACACGTGTTTCACGGCCAAAGATCGAAACTAACACACTCAAGCGGCCTTTGTCATGGAAGACTTCGACAACAGTTCCGATGAAGTTAACGAAGACCCCGTCAACAATTTTGACATGGTCGCCCACTTCAAACTTATGTTTTTGAGTGACTGTTTGACTCTTGGCTTCAAGATCACGTAATAGCGTTTCTACTTCATGATCTGAAAGCGCAGTTGGTCGATCTCCGCCCATGAATCCAACAACACCTGGAGTATTTTTAATATACATCCAAGAGTCATCGTTTAGGATCAGCTTGACCAGCAGATATCCTGGCCATAGACGACGCTCTACGATGCGCTGTTGCCCGCGCTTTACTTCCGAGACATTTTCGGTCGGAAGCAAGACGGTGTCGATATAATCTTTCATCCCTTGAGCATCGCGCTGCTCTTCAATAGCTTTTTTGGCGCGCTTTTCATGGGTCGAGAGCACCTGAATGACATACCATTTGTACATGCTTGCGGCCCGCTCTTTAATGATCTCTCTAACTTATTGACTATTAACCGACGACAAAGTGTACAACTCTTCCTAAGGCCCAGAGAGAGGTTTGGATAGCTAAGTCGACGACATAAACGCCTAGGCCTAGCGCAAAGGTTGCGCCTACGACAGCTTGTGTGTAGACGATTAGCTCTTCTTTGCTAGTCCAGGTAATTTTTTTGAACTCCGCTTTGACATCGCCAACAAATTCAGGAAATTGCTTCATGAGAGAGGGTCCCTCTTTCGGCACTGCAACTGGTTTGGGTGAGACTGTCTGCGTTTGCTGAGTCTTTTTAACTTCCATGCTCTTTACATCCGTAGCCACATAGACACCTTAGTTTATATAGTGATGTGGAAGACTTGTCATCACTGTTTCACATCGAGTAGATCGCTCTGATTTACCTGATTCACAATGATTGGTCGGTGATGGTCTATTAAATTGAGTTTGGTTTTTTTGTCCTTTGGACTGCGCCAAAGCTCTGTGGGAGCTTTCACGCTAGACCATAGATCGAAAAAACCTAAAACTTAGGTCATTATTATCTCTTTTTACAGAGTTTAACACTAGTAAAAAGAGAGTTATCGAGTGCGGAGGGGCTCGAACCCCCGACCCGCGGCTTTGGAGACCGCTGCTCTACCAACTGAGCTACACACCCATTTATTATATAGAGAGGAGAGTTTTGCAACTCCCCTCTTTACAATCGCACAAGCGAAATTACTTGATGATTTCGGAAATTGTTCCGGCACCAATTGTATGGCCACCTTCACGAATCGCGAAACGCATCCCTTTTTCCAGAGCAACTGGTTTACCCAATTTGATGGAAATTTCGACATTATCGCCAGGCATCACCATCTCAACACCAGCAGGCAACTCTACGGAACCTGTTACGTCAGTTGTACGGATGTAGAACTGTGGACGGTAGCCGGAGAAGAATGGCTTATGACGGCCGCCCTCTTCTTTTGTCAAGATGTAGACAGGGCCTTTGAATTCTGTGTGCGGTGTGCAAGTTCCTGGAGCTGCTAGGATCATTCCGCGCTCAACGTCGTCTTTGTTGACGCCGCGGAGAAGGATACCGACGTTTTCACCGGCCATCCCCTGATCTAGAGTCTTTTGGAACATTTCGATACCAGTCGCAACTGTTTCACGGGTGTCGCCGAGACCAACAATCTGTAATTTATCGTTGATTTTGACAATACCACGTTCGATACGACCTGTAACGACTGTACCACGACCTGGGATTGAGAAGACGTCTTCGATAGGCATCAAGAATGGCTTATCGATTTCGCGCTCTGGCTGAGGAATGTGCTCATCAACTGTTCTCATCAACTCCATGATCGCTTCGACATACTTTGGATCATTTTCCAAAGCGCGGAGACCGGAACCTTTGACGATTGGGCAGTTGGTGTAACCATTCTTTTTCAACTCTTCTTGAACGTCCATTTCGACGATCTCGAGAAGGTCGGCATCAGCTTCGCTGAGCATGTCGACTTTGTTTAGGAAGACGACGATTGCTGGCACCTGCATCTGACGAGCGAGAAGGATGTGCTCGCGAGTCTGAGGCATAGGACCGTCAGTAGCGGCGACGACGAGAATCGCACCGTCCATCTGAGCGGCACCAGTAATCATGTTTTTGACGTAGTCGGCGTGGCCTGGACAGTCCACGTGAGCGTAATGACGCTTTTCTGTTTCGTACTCGACGTGGCTGGAGTTAATCGTAATCCCGCGAGCTTTTTCTTCTGGTGTATTATCGATACTTGCAAAGGAGCGCTCTTTACACAATCCTTTTGATGACAGGACGTGCGTGATCGCTGCAGTAGTTGTTGTCTTGCCGTGGTCAACGTGGCCAATCGTTCCAATGTTGACGTGGGGCTTATTGCGCTTAAATGCTTCTTTAGCCATTGTTGCTTTCCTCCATTAGGCTCCACACTCTTCAGTCGAGGAACTGACTCCTCTTGACATTGCCCAGAATGGGAATTGAACCCACGACCTTTTGCTTACCATGCAAATGCTCTACCACTGAGCTATCTGGGCTTGTCTCTTAATTTATTTCAGCGACGACCATGCGTGGCATCATGGCCGGCTCTTGACTTCTTAATAAGCAAAAGCTGAAAGCTCGCTAGTGTAGAAGTTCTCTCGAATTAAATCAATAGCATTTCCTATTTTTGCTTAAGCCTCTCCCACCGTGTCGGTTTGAAAGTGCTGTGAGCAGGGAGATGCCGATTATTTTTGTCTAAAGACAATTCGTCCTTTACTCATATCGTAGGGTGTCATTTCGACAGTCACAATATCTCCGGGCAGAACGCGGATATTTTTCATGCGCATTTTTCCACAAAGGTGGGCAAGGATCAGAGATCCGTTGGGCAATTTGACGCGAAAAGTTGTGTTGGGCAGTAATTCTTCGACGACGCCCTCGAGGCGAATAGTATCTTCTTTAGCCATTTTCTCCTGCAGATAACAGTGATTTAAACACTCTATAAATTAAGGGTTATTGATTATAAGTCAATCAAAAACGCGCTTAGAGTCCCTCTCTGAATCCCTTTGAGGGTAGAGCCGTTCAGTTTTTTACAAATGAAAAGAGTGAAAGAGTTAATCACTCTAATTAAAGATGTTAGAGTATAATACAAATAAAAAGCAACCTGCTTTTAAAAATTAATTAAATAGATCAACCTGGGAACCACGGGACAAAGGCGCTTGTTTTTTGTTGGTAAATGCGATAAGCCTCCCCTTTTGTCTTTAGAGCATGCGCTTCAAGATTTGGAATACCGGAAACTTTAGTGAGAAGAAAGAGCATAAGAAGTGGAGAAGCAATGGCTAAGACCCCTAAGTCTGCTGGCCAAGCAAAAATAGCAAAGGCCACCCAGATTAGCCATTCGAAAAAGTAATTTGGATGCCTAGAGTAGCGCCAAAGACCTATATCGCACACCTTATCATCATTTTCGGGATGGCTTTTAAACTGATAAAGTTGCTGGTCGGCAACCGTTTCTCCATAAAGAGCTGCGGCCCATAAAATAATCGCCAAAACGGTGATCCAGTTCCACTGCATGTTAAATTGGGCAGCCACAACATAAAATGGCAAGGCTAAGAGAGTAATTAAAACGGCTTGGATGATATAGACACCAAGGGCTCGGCTAGCAATCTCACCGCCACTAGATTCCCAT
>CAZZJE010000026.1:0-14741 GCA_964654295.1 uncultured bacterium
AAACATCTCGACAAGTCGAGATGAGCAAAAAGCGGTGACAAGTCACCGCACTCCAGAAATAGCTTTAGACGCCCATATAGGTAAGATTTAGAGGCATTGTGCCTGCCCGTTGGGCCTCATAAGACAACAATTTTGAAGTCCCTTTTTTAATTTTGCAATTACCTCTAAAGCCTGCACTACAACCTTGACATTAATCACTTCTTCATTTATGCTGATGTGCGAACCATTAACCTGGGATCACCTATGATTTCCCGAGAAAGTCCCTCGCTGCTTGCAATAAATTTCTATAGCTTTGCTTCTCTCCATCATTTCCATCATCGTCATTCTCATTCTTGCTAGATTGAGCCCATTGTCTGCTCGCTAGCCCCCTTTTGATACAACGACAGTTTTCCTAATTATCGACTCTCTTCGCTGAGACTTGTACAATTTAATTTTTTTGACGAGATGTAAAATGAATATCTATCTCTTTGTGACTCTATTACTTGGTTTACAAATTTTATGTTTTTTTATCGCCAAACGCTGCGCCAAAAATGTCGCGGGTGAAGAGGATTATTTTTTGGGAGGCAAACGCACAGCCCTCTTTCCTCTTTTAATGACCTTTTTAGCCACTCAAGTAGGCGGTGGATTTGTTTTGGGAGCTGCTGAAGAGGCCTATCGATTTGGTTGGAGTGTTCTCTTTTATCCTCTAGGAGGAGCTCTTGGATTGATCTTTCTTGGCATCGGAACCGGTCGTAAGTTAGCCTCTCTACAAACGAGCACCGTCGCCCAAATATTCGAGAAAGTTTACAACTCTCCCAACCTTAAAAGGTTAGCCTCTATCCTCTCAATCGTCTCGCTCTTTATTGTTCTAGTTGCCCAGATGATTGCTTCAAGGAAATTTATGGTCAGCGTTGGTGTTGATAATATCTGGCTCTTTATCGCATTTTGGGGTCTTCTTATTTTCTACACCTCGATGGGAGGATTTAGAGCTGTTGTGGCAACTGATATTATCCAAGCCCTCTTTTTCTCAGGGGTTTTCGTTGTCGGTCTGATTGCTTTTTTTATCTGGCCAACTGATCTTTTTATCAAGGCACAGCAGACCAGCGCCCTTTTAGAAACAACCTCATACAACCAAATCTATGGCTGGCTGCTAATGCCTCTGCTCTTTATGCTCATTGAACAAGATATGGCGCAGCGCTGCTTTGCAGCTCCCAATTCAAAGGTGATCTCCCAAGCCACTATCGGTTCGGGCATCTTAACCTTTGCTCTCTGTACCATTCCCGTGTGCATGGGAGTATGGGCACGCTCTGCAGGAATTGAAATTCCTTTAGGTTCAAGTGTCTTAATGGAGGCCTCTGCCGCCTTTGCTTCACCAGCTCTTACGGCATTCATTGGTGCGGCAGTCATTGCTGCAATCTTATCGACAGCAGACTCCTTAATCAATGCGATTGGATCAAATTTAGCCCAAGACTTCGACTACTTTTCAAAACGAAGCAAAAGCTCGCTAAACTTTTTACAGATCAGCAGCCTTATAATCGCTTTAGTCGCAATCGTTTGTTCTTTTTGTTTCGACACCGTTTTAACCCTACTTATCAGCAGCTATGCCCTTTCCGTCTCAGCTCTCTTTGTTCCAATTTTTATTGCATTATTTAGACCTAAAGGCAATAAGATGTCAGCAATAGCTTCCGTATGCTCAGGATTAGGCGCCCTATTTGCCTCCTGGCTATTAGCGCCATCGCTGCCAGCAGAAATGATTGGCCTCGTTGCCTCTGCACTTGGTTTTGCCCTAGCTGAAGGCCTGTTACGCCTCCTTTCATATGGAAAAAAAGAAAGCGAGTATGCGAAAATAGAATTGTGTAAGTAAGAAGCCTCACAAGGAGAGATACATTATGGCTGGACAGAGCCCAATTAAACACCTTAATGATGACAACTTCCAAGACTCAATCAAAGATGGAGTTATTTTGGTGGATTTCTATGCGGATTGGTGCGGCCCTTGTCGTATGATTGCCCCAATTGTTGAAGAATTGGCGCAGGAACTTCAAGGAAAAGCAGCGATCGGCAAGGTTGATATCGAGCAGGCTCAAGAGGTGACTTCTGAACAAGGCATCACCCATGTTCCTACTCTAATTCTCTATAAGAATGGATCGGAATTCAAGCGCGTCTCTGGTGTTAAAGATAAAGAGACTCTCCTTAGCTTAATCAATTCCGCTCTTTAATTTTCCTCTTCTCATCCCTCGTTCAAAGCGAGGGATTTCCTTTTTAATAAAAAATTAAATTAATGAATCTTATTTTTTTGTAATAATTTTAAAATTTTTAAATTAAAATTAAATTAGGAGTAAATCAATTTAAACAAGGAGGCGTTCCTTGACTACTATTCCCCCAACCTCAAGTCAACCAACATTACCTCAATTGCCGCCAGCTGAGAGTAATAAAACAGCTGCTCCTAAAGAAAGTCGATTAGGAATTATCGGAAGACTCATGGTAGGTAAAGATAGAGGTTCAAGCTCTTTCGAGCCAAAAGCGACTCCTGTCGCGCGAGATCAAATTCCTGCCTTTCATGGTAATGAGCCTACTCCACCACAACCTCCTCCTCGTCGGAACAGTCCTCCGCCGCAAGCACAAGTCCAGAGTAGCCAATTTAAGAGTGAACAAGAACCAGTTGATGCTACGTATAAGACTAATTATGCTCTTGCAAGCGTCATTGAAGGGATACAGAAGCATGGAGAAGGAATCCCCTATCCAACCTTTAGCTCTGCTGAAGGAGAGAGGGGCACACAAAACCTTCTAAAATCGATTTCTTATTACCAAACTAATCAACCCGATATATGGAACAAATTCCTGGTGGAAGCTGAAAAACAGGGGGCATTAGGAAAATTAAAACAAAATTTGAAAAGCGCTAATCCCGAGGTTTATAAGCAGGTATTTCCATTTTAGATAAAGAAATTTTTACCTGTTTAGCTTTACACAGAAAACCCCTGCTGCCGCCACGCCTCGTATAAAACGATTCCAACAGAGGTTGCCAAGTTGAGGCAGCGAGCATCAGGCAGCATGGGTATCGTCACAAAGGCCTCGGGCCAGTGTTCATGAAAACGTTTGGGCAGGCCGGAGGTCTCCGATCCAAAGATTAAGATGCAATCGGATACATATTCAATTTCTGTATAGCGCTTAGTTGCATGACTGGAGAGAAAATAAAAGGGAGAAGTCACTGTTTCCAAATAAGTTTCTAAATCTGAAATCAAATTGACGGGCACACCTTCCCAATAATCGAGTCCGGCACGTTTAAGCCATCGGTCAGTCACACTGAAACCTAAGGGTTCCACTAAAATTAACTCAGAGCCTGTAACAGCACAAGTTCTAACAACATTCCCAGTGTTTTGGGGAATTTGGGGCTGAAAAAGGACGATTTTCACAGGAATTCTTCAAAAGATTTTTCAATAAAAAGAGCGTAAGTTCAAGACTATCTGGAGTGCGGCGACTTGTCGCCGCTTTTTGCTTGTCGAGGCGTTAAAAACCCTTATTATTTAAGCTTTCTTTAGCATCCAAACATCTCGACAAGTCGAGATGAGCAAAAAGCGGTGACAAGTCACCACACTCCAAAAACAACTTCAAACGCGCTTAGCGATGGCGATAATAGTAGTGGCTTGTATCGTCATCGTCATCATCATCGTCGTCATCATCATTTTCATGATCAGTCGCTTCGGAATCGTAAGCATCAGCGATCTGATCATCTTCGTCATCGATTCCGTCATAAGCCTCTTCTTCGGCATCGGAATTGAAGGCAAAGCCATCGTTGTCGCGATTGTCTTCAGCATCGTCATCATCGTCATCATCAAAATCATCGTCATCGCCATCATTAGCTGTCGTCTTATTGTAAGCCGATATTTTTGGCGTTAAAGATGTTTGAGTGGTTGCAGACTTATTGTTAGCTGGGGAGTTGTTTTGTTGAGCGTCAGCCTTTACAACTTCAACTTCAAAAATCAACAGGGCATTGGGCGGAAGCTGTCCTGTTGTGCCATAGCCTAAATCTGGGTGAACGAAGATCACACGTTTTTCACCCTCTTTCATTCCAACCAAGCCTCGCTTAAATCCGGGAACTGTTTGATCTAAAGGAATGGCAATCGGGCCACCAATCTCATCGGAGTTGCTGAAGACTGTGCCATCGATAAAAGAGCCTTTATAACGAATTTGTGGTGTTGAGCGCTCTTGAACAGCTGCTCCTTTTCCTTGTTGAATAATCAAGTATTGCAGCTTTTGCGGTTCTAACTGAACAATGCCGCTTTTTTTGGCGTTTTGTGTCATAAAATTATTAGCAGACTGCAGGTTCTCTTCTGCTAATCGTTTAAACGCCACCTGCTGCAGACGTGCCATGGCCTGCTCATACTCTTGATCGGTCAACGGTGATGGCTTGCCGTTGGCGCCATTACGGATACCGCGGATCATGCTATCTAAATCAAACTGCACAGCAGGCGTTTTAAGGTTACGTCCAATAAAATTGCCAAAGGCTTCTGAAAGACGCTGGATCTCTTCGGGAGAGTAGTCGGAAGATTGTGTCACAACAGCGCTTGCCGAAGAGCGCGAGTTGCTATTAGATGCTGATTTGTTGCGAGGGCCTACCTGATTAGAGTAGCCTTCACTATATCCAGCTTGTACCTGAACAAGGGCAAATAATGCGGCAGAGACGAACAGCTTGCGTGTAATAGACATTGTCTTTTAAGCCTCCTTTGAATTCTTGAATACCCGGTAATGTAGAGTATTTATTTAATTTATTCCAAAAGAATTTGTATTAGAGGTCACAGATTAACTTAAGCTCTTGGAGCTGACGCTCTGCCACTGGGGAGGGACAGCCATTCATTAAATCATGCGCTTTCTGTGTTTTTGGAAATGCAATCACATCGCGAATGTTTTCTGTCTGTGTCAGCAGCATCACAAGCCGGTCAAAGCCCAAGGCGATTCCAAGATGCGGGGGTGTTCCATAGCTCAATGCCTCAATAAAGAAGCCAAATTTTTCTTCGAGCTCATCGGGCGTTAGCTGCAGCAACTCAAAGATCCTCTTTTGCAAGTCACCATTATGAATACGCTGCGATCCTCCGCCTAATTCATAGCCATTCAGGATAATATCATACCCTGAAGAGCGAGCTTTTAAAGGATCAGTATCAAGCAGCGGTAGATCCTCCAGCAGAGGAGAGGTAAACGGATGATGTTCGCTGTTTAACCGGCCCTCTTCGGCATCCCACGAGAAGAGTGGAAAGTCTATCACCCATAAAAATTCATATTTTCCAGCTGGAATCAGACTGCGGTCGCGTGCAATTTGGCGCCGCAAATGATCAAGACCTTGGTTAGCTCGGGATGGCTCGTCAGCGATCATAAAGATCAGATCACCAACCTCCATCTGAAACGCTTCGATCAGTTCCTGCTGTAGCTGTTCATCGAAGAATTTGACAATACTTGATACCAGACCCTCCTCTTGCCGCTTGATCCAAGCAAGGCCTTTGATGCCAAAGCGTCCAACAAATTCTGTATAGCCATCGATAGCTTTACGGGACAGGTCAGCGCCACCTTTAACACACAATCCTCTGACAGTAGCTCCTCGCTCCAACTGATCCAAAAAGACAGTAAAATTGGAACGACGAGCGATATAATCAAGCGTCACTAATTCCATTCCAAAGCGGCGGTCAGGCCGATCTGAGCCATAGCGCTCCATCGCTTCGCGATGTGTCATCCGTGGAAAGGGCAATGGCAGATCGATCTGTAAACACTCTTTAAAAACAGCATGAATAAGTTTTTCTATAATACTAAAGAGATCTTCCGGTGTACCAAAGCTCATTTCCATATCAATCTGAGTAAACTCTGGCTGTCTATCTGCCCGCAGGTCTTCATCACGAAAGCATTGGGCAATCTGAAAATAGCGGTCCATTCCGGAAATCATCAAAATCTGCTTAAACAGCTGAGGAGACTGCGGCAAGGCATAGAAATGTCCCGGGTAAATCCTGGAGGGCACCAAATAGTCTCTTGCACCTTCTGGAGTCGACTTTCCCAAGATTGGTGTGGCAATTTCTAAAAAGCCTTCGCCATTTAAGTAGTTACGCACAGCCATCATGGCTCGATGGCGCATCACAAGCTTCTGGGCCAGATCTCCACGGCGAATATCCAAATAGCGATATTTGAGTCTTAGCTCCTCATTAACCTCGATTGTTTCATCCGAAACAGAGAAGGGAGGCGTCTTCGCTTTGGAGAGAACTTCTATCTGCTGCACCTCTACTTCTATTTCACCCGTTGCCAATTTGGGATTAGCCATTCCTTCTGCACGAGAAATCACCTTGCCTTTAACTGCAATGACCCACTCTGATCGCAGCTTCTCGGCTGTTTCATGTGCTTCAGAAGCGATATCGGGGTCAAAGACTAACTGTGTCAATCCAAAACGATCTCGCAGATCAATAAAGATCAATCCGCCATGGTCACGGCGCCGATGGACCCATCCAGATAGGGTTACGACTTCGCCAATATGCTGCTTGTCCAGCTGGCCACATGTGTGGGTTCTTCGATAATCTAATGCCATTTCAACGATCTCTTAAAAATTGCCATTGATGGATGCTTTTGAATATATGCTGCTAAATCAGCACTAGAAATACGCTGCTGCTGATTGGTCTGCATCTCTTTGAGTGTTACTTCTCCAGCCTGAAGCTCTTCGTCACCGATAATTGCAACAAAGGGAATCGATAGCTGGTTAGATAGCTGCAACACTTTTTGAAGCTTTCGCTGAGAAAACTCTGTCTGCACATGCAATCCCGCTTGACGCAGGCGATGCTGTAATCCAAAAGCAAATGTTTTTGCAGCTTCTCCCAACGGAACAAGTAACAGATGGGGAGCATAGGGCTTAGGAAGCTCTATCTTTTGATTAATCATTGTCTGAATGACTCTCTCAAGCCCTGTTCCAAATCCGGCCGAAGGAATATTAGGACCGCCTAATTGATGGATGAGCCCATCAAAACGCCCTCCTCCTCCCACACTATTTTGTGCACCTAAACTTCCTGAAACGATCTCGAAAACGGTTTGATTATAGTAATCCAGCCCTCGCACAAGGCGCTGATTAACACGAAAGGGAACATCTAATTGAGCCAACAGCTGCTGCACTCTCTCAAAATGTGCTTTTGACTCTTCCGAAAGATAATCCAGCAGCGCAGGTGCATCTGCAACTAACGCTTGATCTTGCGGCGCTTTGGAATCCAAAATTCTTAAGGGATTGCGCTCTAAGCGGACAAGGCTATCTTCGGATAAGTTCTCTTTATATTTAGAAAAATATTCAATCAAAGCTTGGCGGTAGCGCTGGCGAGCGGCTGTATCACCCAGATTATTCACATGAATATCGAGCTGCTGCAATCCTAAGCGGCTGTAAAAGGTATAAAGGAGTGTAATCAGCTCAGCATCATACTCTGGTTCGTTCGAACCAATGCTCTCCACCCCAAATTGATGATGCTGCCGATAACGCCCTGCCTGGGCACGCTCATAGCGGAACATCGGTCCAATGTAGAAGAGTCGCTGCTGCGGCTGCTGGTTGAGAATGCCATGCTCAATTAAGGCTCGCATCACTGGCGCAGTGCCCTCTGGCCTTAAAGAGAGAGAGCGATTACCCCGATCTTCAAAGGTATACATCTCTTTCGACACAATATCTGTCGTCTCTCCAACTCCCCGCTGAAAAAGCTCCGTACGCTCAAAAATTGGGGTACGAATCTCTTGAAAGCCAAACTGCTTGGCGACTTCTCGGGCAATCGCTTCGACATATTGCCATAGATAGCTGCTGCGCCATAACTCTTGAGGTTCGTTTGGAATAATATCGAAAACACCCGGTGGGGCCATTAGTTTCATGGAACACTCCGACTAAATAGAAGCAGTAGAATTTTACCAGGCTGAAGGCTAAAAGAAAAGTAATCTATAACAAGCGGAACAAAAGAGGTATCTTATCAAAAGGAAAGAGCGGACTCTTTTTCTCTTCATCACACTCTTTAGACATAAACACCTCTTAAATATAGAAGCTCCTTGCCATTTGAGTAATAGAAAAAACTTTCTATTTCTGTAGTCGTATACAAAAGCCTAAATTTTGTTAAATTAAAATTTTAAATTTACTAAACGCTAAAGGCTTTGAAGATTTGCAATGAACAAAATCAGGAAGAGGCTTAGACTTATTGAGATCGGATTTAAGAATGTTTAATTAGGATATGTCACCATGTTGATGAAAGATCAATCAAAAGTGTTTCAAATTATATTAGAAGCGGCAGGCGATTCTCTACTACGCAGTACATTTTCCCAGTCAACAGACGGTAAAGCTTGGCTCTGGCAGGGATCTGCAAGCCAAAAGCTTAAGGATCAGGTAGAAGAGTGGTTAAAAAGTTACTTTGCCAAAAAGCCGCTCTCTTGTCAACTTCCTCTTGCGGTAGAGTATGGTTCATCTTTTGATCAGGCCGTTTGGAAGCAGCTGCAACAAATTCCTTTTGGAAAAACCCTGTCGTATGGAGAGATCGCCCAAGCAATGGGTCATCCTAAAGCTGCCCGCGCTGTGGGAAACGCCTGCGGGCGAAATCCTTTTATGCTATTTATTCCGTGCCATCGTGTGATTGCAAGCAGTGGAAAATTAGGCGGGTTTGCGGGTGGTCCGGATGTAAAGGTTGCTCTCTTAAGTTTCGAAGGGCAAAATTTTCCCTTAACTTAAGTTTTTATTTATCAATTATTTACAACCAAGACATCCTAACTTTACTGTCGTACCTGGTAAAAAATTCCCTTTTCCCTGAGTAAATTTTTCATTTTCCCTGGAAATCTTAATTTAACGTTAACATTTGTGGCGTTTATTTAAAGCGACTTGTATGGAAGGAATTACTGAGGAAGGAAAATGAAAGGATTCAACAAAAGAGACAAAAATTTGGCATGCCATTCGCTGAAAGGATTAGTATACAAATCCACAAGGAGGATCAAATGAAACGTGACCAGCTTCAAAATCGCTTAGCTCAGCTGGAGAGCATTCACGATCACCTCCTGACTGAAGTTGACTATGTTGATAAACTGATGCGCCTGCTTGGATTTGCCCAAGGGTTGCAATCGGTTAAACTTGCTGCCAAAGAGATCATTGAGAAGGGTTATCTCGAAAAAGAGATCTCTCCTGAAGAAGAGAGCGAAATTTAGATTTATTTGGATATTAACGTTCACTTAATCGCCCGTTAATCCTCATGGCGTTTAATGAGGATTCTCTGAGAGAGTCAGAGGGAGTCGTTATCGCGCTGGATAGCGCTAAACCAGGGGATGTGTATGGCTAAAGGTCAAACAAAAGCTCAGTTGTTAAGAAAAATTGCTCAGTTAGAGTCAATTAATGATTTATTAACCGCCGAAGTCAGCTACGTTGATCAGCTCATGCGCGCAATTGGTTTTGCCGGCGGACTAATGACTGTCAAACAGACAGCTCAAGAGCTCCTGAATCAAGATAACTCGGGTCAGCAAAAGTATTTATAAATACGACTTGCTCATTTTGGAGTGCGGCGACTCGTCGCCGCTTTTTGCTCGCCTCGACTTGTCGAGGCGCTAATAGCGATGATTACTTAATCTTTTAAGGCATCAAACATCTCGACAAGTCGAGATGAGCAAAAAGCGGCGACAAGTCGCCGCACTCACATATAATTTTAAGCCAGCAAATCAAAAAGTTCATCTGCTGTCACGCTATTTGGCGAAGGGATCTCTTCTAGAAGCTCTTGAGATAGCTTTCTCTTCGCCTCTTTTAGCTTAGCCACCTTTTCTTCAATACTTTCAGCTATTAAATAGCGTTTTACTAATACGGGCTGCTCCTGGCCGATACGATGGGCACGGTCAATCGCTTGGTTCTCTGCAGCCACATTCCACCAAGGATCAAATAAAATCACACTGTCAGCTGCAGTTAAATTCAACCCCACCCCGCCAGCTTTTAAACTGATGAGAAAAATGGAAACCTTTCCATCCTCTTGAAACTGCCGCACTAATTTCTCTCGCTCTCGGCTCTCCGTCTCTCCATCCAAAACTAAAGAAAGCCATCCCCGACTTTCACATTGGCGTCTAATCAAACGCAACATCGAAGCAAACTGGCTAAAAACTAAAACTTTTCTTCCTTCAGAAACCAGTGTCTCTAACTCCTCATCTAGCATCTCCATTTTTCCACTCACGGCTTCGCCTAAGGAAGGAAGAGCTAATAAGGGGTGACAGCAGAGCTGTCTTAACCTTAAGATGGCCTCTAAAATTTCCATGCGATGTTTTTCTACACCATCTTCCGCGACCTTTTTGAACAGATTTCCCCTCACACCAGCCAAGAAATCTTCATAGATCGCCCGCTGCGCTTGAGGCATCTCAATCCAGAGCTCTTGCTCGGTTTTGGCTGGAAGCTCCTTAGCAACATCATCTTTTTTGCGTCGCAGCAAAAAGGGGGCAATCGAGTTTCTTAGACGCTGCAACTCTCGGCTGCCATTGATAATAGCTTGTAAACGAGCTTGAAATTGAGAATAACCTCCTAATAAAGAAGGAATTAAAAAATGAAACTGCGACCAAAGCTCTTCTAATCGATTCTCAATAGGCGTTCCTGTTAAACTCAATCTAAAGTGGCTGTGAAGAGAAAATACGGCTTGAGCTGTCTGCGACTGAGGATTTTTAATAGCTTGCGACTCATCTAAGATAACACAATGCCAACTGATCTGTTTAAAAAGATCTAAATCGATACGCAGGGTGGCATAAGAGGTTAAGATAATTACTCCTTTCCAATCTTCGTTCGTTTTATCTCGCTCCTGTCCATGATAGATCAGATGAGGTAAGCGTGGCGTAAAACGCTCGAGCTCATTGCGCCAGTTGAATAGCAGTGAGGTCGGCATAACAATGAGAGAGGGCTGCTCAGAAGAGGGTAATGAAGCTAAAAAAGCAAGCACCTGAACCGTTTTTCCAAGCCCCATCTCATCTGCCAAAAGACCATGCAAGCCATTAGAATAGAGCGCATGCAGCCAGTTGACTCCCTGCTGCTGATAAGGCCGCAGTTCTCCGTTAAAATTAGAGAGAGAAAAATGGGCCTCTTTTTCAGGCTTCTGCAGGCTTTCCATTAGCTGCTGTAGCTGTTCGTTGGCTTGAAAAGAGCCGACGGCTTCTAAATCTTGAATAAGGGCAAGAGAGGATTTATTTAGAATACGCCCTGAAGCAGTTAACTCCCCCTCCTCTGCCAAGGTACAGATCGTCTCCTTGTCTAAGTTTTCTGGAAGCAATCCTACCACTCCAGCACCCAGCTGAACAAATTGTTCCCGGCGATTAAATGCTCCTGCTAACTTTGAGACGTCAGCTTGGAACTCTCCATAGGAGACGCCTCCCTGTACAATCAAACGCTCTCCCTGCAAAGAGCCATTAAATGCGATAGAAGTATGCCTGACGAGGGTATTCCCAGCGGCATCCACTATTTTCCAACCTAGCTCTAATAGAAATGCTAAGCTCTTAGCAATCTTGTCGACAGGGCAATAGTAACGTGTCGTTCCAACAGGCTTAACCATATAATCTGTTTCTAAAAGATCTCTCTCCCAAGCTTGCTCAGCTGCCAGGTTACGTTTAACGCCTTTTAACTGCTCCCCTAGCCTGGCTGGATAGTGCACTTTCCCATACGTCCCATACTCCATTACCAGGTCAGCAAAAGCACCGACACGATCTTTTAAAATAAGAAGTGGCATTGGATCCACCACTGAACTTGGCCTATTCAGAAGAGCAGCGACATCTCCCGTCAAATCTTCTCGGTCACTTAGCCACTCTCTCCACTCTTCATCTATGACAATTGGCTCTTGACTCCACAAACTTTTCAACCTTTTCCAGGAACAATCTGTCTTTAACTGATAGAGAAATTGCCCAATTTTAAGCCAAACAGGTGACCCAGGAATTAATAATAACGCTTCCGACAACCTAAACTCTCTCTTTCCACAATGGACAATTGCCTTGAGAGAAGCTGCCGTTTTATCTATTGCTTGAATTTCAAATGTAAGCTTACCAACATTAAAAAAATCACAAATCAGAGGCTTTCCTTCGGCATAAAAACACCCTGTTCCTGCCAAAAGCTTTAAAAGTGCCATTGTCTCCTCTCTCTTTATAAGATAGCTAAAAGGAGCTTTAAGGCCTCTCTGCTGCTTTCGGATCAGCTCCAAAGAGGCTCGATCCACCTCTTCAACTTTAGGCATTAGGCCTTGGCTAGGAAGAGGCTTCGCCTCAATAAAGCTACTTCCTTCTAATAAAGTCACGACGAGTGTCTCCTCTTCACGCGTTCCTGTTTCTTCAAGCCGATAAAAAAGTGCACACATCGCTTTTGCCTCAATATGGATAAGAAGATTATGATAGAAGGATCAATTGTAAGGGAGGAGCCAAATCATGGAAAGAGAGCAATATTGGGACACCTATGAAAGCTGGGAAGAGGCTGAAGAGGCGTGGAATCGGCAAGCTCTGGCTGCCTCCCAAAAAATGCCACTGAAAGGATTAAAGACACTTCCGCGTATGCCCGGAATCACACCGGAAGCTGCAAGACATTTAAAATGGAAAGCATTGAAATGGATGGCAACCAAGGATCATCAGGGCGAAGTGCGACGTGGATTAATGAAACATCCCTTGAAATATGGTTCTGCTCTCATTAAATCAGCATTTCAATCTAAGCCGTATAAGCGTGACGGCGATTTTTTCCTCTATGGCCTCGACTCAGTTGAACAGTTCTATCCCCTTGTTGAGGATGTCGAAAACACACTCTTCGCTGTAGGGTTTTCTTACTGTCACAAACCCTTTGAATGCCCCGCAGGTCGATTTACTCCTGAATGCCAAAGTGACTCTTCCAATCCTATCTGTCAGCAATGCTTTATTGGTAAAGCAATTAATGCTCTTCCTAAAGCCAATGTGGTTCCACTTCTTATCCCAACGATTCATTACATTGGAGGAAAAATTTTTGAACTTGTCCATGGAAACCCAGGCAAAAAGGTCATCTTTTTGATCACAGCTTGTGAAATGACGTTAGAGATGTTTGGTGACTGGGGCAATATGGTAGGTATTCAAGGGATTGGCGTGCGCTTAGATGGACGCATCTGCAATACAATGGAGGCTTTCGCCCTATCTGAAAATGGAATTAAGCCAGGATTGACAGTCGTATTAGATGAGACGCAACGTCGCATGCTTGACCTCATCCGACACAGGCGAGAAGCCGAGGTGTCCGTTAACTCTAAAATTAATTTTGACAAGGCAAATACTTCATGCTAACAGTTAAAAGTAACAGGAGAGTTAGCATGAAACTAAAAGAATATTTATCCAAGCCAATCTGCGTCTTAACAAGCTTGCTGGCATTAATGCCATTTTCATGTAAAGCAGAAGAAATCAGTGAGCAAGAGGCTCATGAAATTGGGGTGTCGGCTTATCTCTACTTCTATCCCTTAATTACAATGGATGTAACTCGCAAGCAAATGAGTAATGTGGAGGCTGGAGAGATTCCAGGCTATGGCCCGATGAATCATTTTGCTAACATGCCAGAATATCCCTCTGCCGACATGAAAACAGTCGTCCGTCCAAACTTCGATACCCTCTACTCTTCAAGCTGGCTCGATCTTACTAAAGGACCTGTCATTGTCTCGGCACCAGACACCCATGGACGCTATTATCTTTTACCCATGCTCGATATGTGGACAGACGTATTTGCTTCTCCCGGATGGAGAACAACAGGAACTCAAGCGATAAATTTTGCAGTTGTTCCCCAAAATTGGGAAGGTCAACTGCCCGACAATATCCAGCGTATCACAGCCCCTACGCCTTATGTATGGATCATTGGACGGACTAAAACAGATGGGCCTGCAGATTATGATGCCGTTCACAAAGTGCAAGCGGGTTTTAAAGTCACTCCCTTGTCTGACTGGGGAAAGAGTCCTGTGCAGGTAAAAACAACGATAGACCCAAGCGTAGACATGAAAACGTCGCCTAAGCAACAAGTCGACACAATGCCTGCTCAGAAGTATTTTGCTTATGCTGCTGAACTGATGAAGCTACATCCTCCCCATTTAACAGATCAACCGATTATCGCTCGTTTAAAGCGAGTCGGCTTTGAACCTGGTAAGAGTTTTGATCTCAATAATCTTCCATCCTCTGTAAAAAATGGCTTAGAAAAAGCCCCAGCAGAGGCACAGAAGCTGATGCAGTGGAAGGTTCCTACATTAGCAAAAAATGAAAATGGCTGGTCAATGAATATTGATACGATGGGCGTCTATGGCAACTACTATCTGAAACGTGCCATTGTTGCCAATAATGGGTTAGGAGCAAATCTTCCTGAAGATGCCATTTACCCTCTAAATCTCACTGATAATAGAGGCCAACCTCTTAATGGCACAAACAAGTATGTGATTCACTTTGAAAAAGATAATATTCCACCAGTTAACGCCTTCTGGTCAATCACTCTCTATGATTCTGAAGGTTACCAAGTACCAAATAGCCTGAATCGATTTGCTCTAAGTAGCTGGATGCCGCTGAAATACAATTCAGATGGCTCCTTAGATCTCTATTTTCAAAATGAAAGTCCAGGCCCTGATAAAGAACCAAATTGGCTTCCTGCTCCTAAAGGTCCATTCAATCTCACAATGCGCCTCTATGCACCTAAACAGAGCGCACTGATTGGCCAATGGAATCCACCTTCGGTCACACGATTATAATTGAATCGCCCTTACGGGCTCTGATTATTTGTAACTCTCTTACCCGTAGTTCCCTTCATCCTTCGCTTC
>CAZZJE010000027.1:0-14694 GCA_964654295.1 uncultured bacterium
TTTTGCACCCGGAATCATTACCGGCGCGATGGTTGGTTGTATGCTGGCTGATCGGGCACCAGGGCAGGAGTTAAAATGGGTCTTTGAAATTCTTCTCTGCTGCATTGGTGTTTATCTGCTTCTCTTTTCCAAAAGAGAGGAGAGTAAATTAATTTCAATTACACCTAAGCCTTTTATTGTAAATTTTTTAGGTGTCATGATCGGAATGTTTTCTTCTCTCTTAGGCATTGGAGGCGGTGTCATGACTGTCCCCCTTTTAACAATCCTTCAAGCTCCCCTTAAAAATGCAATTTCAACTTCGGCCGTCACCGGATTTTTAGTTGCAGTCACAGGCTCCTCCTTTTTTATCATGCTAGGCCTAAAACAAGAGCATTCTGATGGTAGTATTGGCTATCTCTATTTGCCTGCCTTCCTAATCATCAGCCTCTTCTCATCTCTTACAGCTCCTTACGGAGCCAAACTGGCCTACGTATTGCCAACAGCAACCCTAACCCGTATCTTTGGCCTGTTTTTGATTGGCTTGAGTGTTGTGATGATCTGTTGTTAAAACGACTCAAAATCTTAAATTCTGCTAGCAAATAAGGGGAATAGTAAGGCGGAGAAAGATATTTTTTAATCCCCCATTCTGGATGAATATATAAAATACCTTTTTCTCCTATTCTTAAAGTTGGAAAACTTTTTCGAAAGCCTTTAATGGCGCGTCGTAAATCGATAGCTCTATTTTCTTCCTCTTCCAAAATGTGGCCGCAAGCGGTCTTTAAAGTGTAAGAGACTTTGAGAATTTGATCCTCTTTAATAGCCGCACCCTCTCCTTGATGAATTTCTTGATAATATAATCGGTTGGGTGCAATACATTTAACCCCTGAAAAATTTAAGTTGTCAAATTTTTGAAAATAGGAAAGAGCTAAAGAGTGTTCATGTTGATCGATGTTGTGAAAGGTGTCCCATTGCATTTGCATAATTGGCGCATGAAAGGCAGATAAATCGATTTCATTTGTGCGATGATCTTTCAGCTCTTGTAAAATATTTTTTAGCGAGAATAGATTCGGATTAAACTTATAAAAACTCCATATTTTAAAACCTAATAAAAATTCTTTTTCTTTAGATGGATAAGCCTCATTTAAATCTATAGGAAAAGGAGCTAGATAATGCGCATCCTCTCTTAGGTCAGCTTCCTTCATACCAGCAAGGAACTCTTGAAATTTTGTATCAATCGCTCCTTCAAATTCTGTCATAAATTTAGAAAAAAATATTTCCGCCATTATTTTTGACCATTCAAGATTTTGGCCTAATCTGCTCTCTTTTAAATGTTCTTCTATGGTGAGCTTGATTGGCTCTCCAAAAAATTGAGAAAATATCTGCTCCAGCCAATTCTCTTGATCTAATATTTCTATAATTTTCAACTGAACATTTTCATAGTGTTCAATTCTCTCATCGTTTTCTAAACAATTAGCTACTTTTCCAAAAATTAATTGAGGAGAATAGAACTCAAGTGATGGTGAAGCATACTCTGTTTTGTTAGATAAGTCTTCTAACTCTTGTTGTAATGAGGAGTAGTTAAAACTTGGTTTTAAAGAGTGTTTTTGTAATGCAGGTAATATCTGTTTGAATTTGAATAAGAATAAGTCGGAGAAGTTTTTGTTTACTGATTTGTAAAAATAAAGGTCGTCATAAATGTTTTCAAGGCGACCAATATGCAATGAATTTTCAAATCCAAATCCTAATAATAAACCAATGAGTACAGCATCATTATTTAAAACTGTAAAAAGATCTTTGTATTTAAGTAAATCTAGCAACTTGTCAGCAGATAAATCTGCACCAAGCCGATAACGAAAAAGAGAAGAGTGTTCATTGAACACATGTTTTAACGCATCTTTGTTGATGAATAAAACAAGGGAATAGTTATTTGTAATATTTTGATTGATAATCATAAAATTTGGAAAATCGAATCCGATTTGGAGCTTATTCCAAACTTCTAGCCCTTCATTAATAGAAACTGTTAGATGATGTCCTTTAGTAAATATACCATTAAAAATATCTTTTGAGCAGCCTTCAAAGCAGATAGGCTTTTGCCCATATAATACATAACCAACTTGTGATCCCCATAAAAGGGCATGAAAAAATTGCTTGAGAGAATTTGCTTCATTTTTTGTTAGAGTAAGCTCTTTCGCATGAAGTTTAAAAGGATAAATAAATATACTGATTAACAGAAAAAAACGTAGATAAGTCTTCAGATTTAACATTTAACAGCTTTTAATAGTATCTAGGTTGTCCTAAGCTCATTTGCGTTTTTTTGAAGAACAAGTACAATGGTTTGGGCAGTCTTTATTTTGAGGTGCACATCCATAACAAACATTACAAAATAAACCATGTATAGGACATACAAAACTTGGATCGTAGAGACCAAGATTATAATTTTCAATATATCCATATACTAAATAATTTGTAGTATCTAATTGGAAAAGTCTGCTAATTCGTATCAAACCAAAATTTTCAGACACGACGAAGATACCTTCAGAATTTAAGATCAATTGATCTGGGGTAGCGTAAAGTTCGTATACTTCAGGTTCTGAAATAGGAAGATCATGTGCTGTTAAAGTTAATGGTATGATTGTTAAGAGGAAAAGTCCTAAATAATTTAAAAAGACCTTTTTTAATTTATTTAATAAGTTGAACATGAAAGTCTTCTCCTGTCTCTATCAAATCTCAATATTTTTCTCCGTTTCGAATAATTCTTATAGTTTCTGGGGTTATCTTGCAAGTATTTCTGTCAGTGTTTCTCGTCGATTAGTGATAAATTTATTTAACTTCTCATTGGATAGGCGCTTCGGAGGTCCATTCAATTTTAACGACCTCATAATTTTGGTCATCGTTAACAGGAGATAGGGCTCTAGAAGCCACTTTGATAAAAATTTGGGTAAAGTAATATTGTCCCTTTGTATTGCGCGCAACTCCTACTCCGGTTAAATTATAATCGCCTACAATATTAGCAAGGTGGCCTGGGCTATTAATCCAGCCTTTAACAGCTTGAGCTGCAGGATTTTTATAGCCTTGGTTGAAAGCCACGTTTTCTCCATAACGGGTGAGTGTAGGGAAAGCCAACTTGAGTGAATCAAAACGCTGGTCAGCACCTTCATGACCAAAAGGAACTGTTCCATTTACCATGTTGACACTATGTCTTCTGGCCTCTCTTGCGACAACGGCTGACCAATCTAAAGGACGTAGTGAGTGGTTCACTCTGTATCGATTAATTTTATTGAAAACAGCTGTTTCCAATGTCGGCTCTACAGTTGTTTTTGAGGCTCTTAAAGAGCTTACCTCCTGCACAGCTGCGTCAATTGCTCCCGTCTGGCACAGAAGCAACAGAAGTGAAAGTTGTAAAAGAGAGAGGAAACATTTCATACGAGTCCCTTGGTTAGGTGTTCTAATGACGTTTATCTATCAAATATTTTTTTTAAAATGAGCCACTTAGTTTTGGTAGCCAACAAACTGATAAAAAGGATCTTGTTGATGTCTCATTCTACTTCTTTAACTGATTTAAAAACCCTTTATTCTCTATTCCCTCCAGAAGCGCTTATTTCTGCTGAGGTGGTGGATTTAAAGACTTCTCAAAAACTGATTTCAATCAATAGCCAGACAAGCATGGTCCCTGCCTCTTGTATGAAACTCATTACTACAGCTGCAGCTTTAGAAATTTTAGGACCAGATAGCTGTTTTCATACGTATTTAGAGTATGATGGCAATATCGACTCAAAAGGGACCTTGCATGGAAATCTCTATATTCGGGGCGGCGGAGACCCTTGCTTAGGCTTTAATCGGGTGGAGTCCTCGTTGTCAGCTGAGCAACTAATTGAAACCTGGACAGCAGCCGTTGTAAAAGCAGGTATTCGATCGATTGATGGGCGAATCCTTGCCGATGATTCCTTGTGGGAAAAAGATCTCGCTGTGCCAAGCTGGCAATGGGAAGATATCGGTAACTACTATGGTGTAGGAGCTTCAGCCTTATCCTTTCACGAAAACTTCTACTCACTAGTTTTTCAGCCTGGAAAGAGCGTCGGCGATCCTGCAAGTCTAATAAGAAAAGAGGGAATGCCGAATGAGCTAATCCTTAAAAACGAGGTTAAAACGGGTGAAAGTGGCTCAGGAGATCGCACAACAGTTTTTGGAATGGAGTATGTTCTGATACAATTTGCTAAAGGAACAATCCCAATCGATGTCCCAGAGTTTACAATACGTGCTGCGATTCCAGATCCTGCGACTTACTGTGCCGATCTTTTAACAAGAGCTTTAGTCAGCAAAGGAGTGATGCTTCATCACAAGGGGATCGCACCGTCGCAAAGGCATCTTCTTCATCACCTCTCTTCGCCCACTGTTAAAGAGATTGTCTATTGGACAAATCAGAAAAGTATCAACTTGTATGCCGAACATTTACTGAAAAAAATGGGAGAAAAAGTTTTAGGCAGGGGATCAACTCGTGCTGGAGTAGAGGTTGTCACCGCTTTTTTAAAGCAGAAAAATATAGATCTACAAGGCTTTCACATGGTAGATGGCTCAGGTTTATCTCGGAAAAATCTTGTGACAGCAGAGCAGCTCACTGCACTGCTTGGCTACATGAAAACCTTTCCCTGCTTTACTGCTTTTTTGGCCTCTTTGCCAACAAAAGAGGGAGTAAAAGCAAAGTCTGGCTCAATGTCGTTAATAAAAGGTTATGCCGGTTATAAAGAAAATATTGCATTTTCAATTTTAATTAATCATTGTCAAGATGTTGGGCAAATGGATGAGTCAATTACTCTATTTTTAAAACATCTATAAATTTTTGGTCTTCTATTTTAGAAAACTGGCTGCTAGAGTTTCTATCGAAAGAAGACTGGAGCTAAAGAGTATATGGAGTGCGGCGACTTGTCGCCGCTTTTTTGCTCGCCTCGACTTGTCGAGGCGTTAATAGGGCAGTTAATCATATACGGCATATAAACATCTCGACAAGTCGAGATGAGCAAAAAGCGGTGACAAGTCACCGCACTCCAAAAATAGCTTTACACGCCTAATCTAGGCCTTGTGCTATGCTTCAGGACTATGGAGTCGCTTTTTTGTTTGAGTATTTTCTTCTAACCCCTTCTCAGCTATTTTTTTTATGAACTCTGCCGTACTCACATAGGGAATAATCGCCCGCTCAGGATTAGCCGCTGTCTCTAAATTTGGATAATTAATATAAGTGGGGGAGTCTGTAATAGGATGCATTAATGATTTTCCTTTTTAAAAAAAAGTGTTATAGTTAAATTAGTTTTTATATAGTAATCTATTAAATATTTTATTTCAATTTTTTTATGTCTTTCAAAGTTGATCAGTTGATTACTCTCTCGGTCCAAGGTATTGGTAGCAGTGGTGAAGGCGTCGGCCACATAGAGGGTTATACGGTATTTATCGATGGTGCCTTACCGGGAGAAACCATAAAAGCCCGTTTAATAGAGTGTCACAAAAGGTATGGGCGGGCTGAGCTCATATCAATTGTCAAAGCTTCACCAGATCGCGTGAAACCTGTTTGCAAACTATTCGACCGTTGCGGTGGCTGTCAACTGATGCATCTAAGTTACCCAAAACAACTCGAGATCAAAAGACAAAAAGTAGTAGATGCTCTTCAACGCATTGGAAACTTCAACTCAGTTGTCGTCAATCCATGTATCCCTTCTCCCTCTGACCTCCATTATCGAAACAAAATTCAACTTCCCGTCCGACAAGGTGCTAACGGAATCGAGCTTGGCCTATATGCGCGCGGCTCTCACGACCTAGTGCCTGTGGATACCTGTTACATCCATAATGAGTTAGGTGAAAAAAATTACACGATTATTCGCCAGCTGATCAGCCAATCCTCTCTTTCTGCCTACAACCCCTCTACAGGAAAAGGAGAGCTGCGACATGTCTTGATAAAAAGCGCTGTCAATAATCAGCAGCTTCTGGTGATCTTAGTTACAAATGGAGAGCCTGCTCAAGCGATTAAAAACCTTGCCAAAGAGATTAAAGAAAAGTGTCCTGACGTTAAGGGAGTTGTTCATAACAAGCAGACAGGGCAGAATAATGTTATTTTAGGGAAACACTATACTGTTTTAGCTGGTGCAGGTTCTATTCAAGAGGAAATTTGTGGTTTAACATTTCATGTGTCGCCTGCCTCATTCTTTCAAGTCAATCCTAAGCAAGCTGAGAATCTTTACCTTACAGCTTTAAATCAAGCCTCGTTACAAAGTAAAGAAACTGTTTTAGATGCTTATTGTGGCGTGGGCACTCTCTCGCTAATTTTTGCTAAACAAGCAGGCCGAGTAATTGGAGTAGAGTGTGTGCCGGAAGCAATCCAAGATGCAAAAAATAACGCCAAGCTAAATAAAATCGACAATGTCACATTTGTTTGTGATCATTCGGAAAATTTTATCTCGACATTAAGCGAGATAGATCTCATTCTCTTGAATCCTCCGAGAAAAGGCTGCGAACCCTCTTTTTTACAGGGAATTGGTAAACTTCTTCCAAAAAAGTTAATCTATATTTCTTGCGATCCAGCAACTCTTGCTAGAGATTTAAAGATTTTAACAGAATTTGACTATCAGGTTGATTTTGTTCAGCCATTTGATATGTTTCCACAGACGGCACATGTCGAAACTCTTGTTAAACTTTCTTTGAAATAAGCTTTGATTTAATGCCGCCTTGCATTAGCGTGAGTCATATCACGTTAGATAAGAGGTGAACGATGAAATACATTAAGGCATTTATTTCAGGAATGATTTTCCCTAGCATTTTGATCCCTTTTGCTCTATGGGCGGCGCTTCTATTGGGCAGACCTCAAGCTGCCCTCATGCCTTTTATCCATTTTGTCCCTTTGATTTGGGGACTTTGGAATGTCTTTTATTTTGCTTTCTTACAAAAGACATTGCCCTTCGGTCGATCCATACGCCATTTGATTACAGGGGCTATCCTCGGATTAATTATGGCCATCATTGCAATGTTTGGATTCAACTTGTCAGCGGTCATGCATCTGTCAAAAGAGTTTGCTTATAGCTCCCTCATCATTGTACCGGTTATATATGCCCTCTTCTGGGTCTTTATTGTGAAACCATTGAATGATCTCGTAGGTCTTACAGAAGTTAGCTAAGCAGGTATCAGTCACATGGTACAGCAGCAAAACGGCGTTATTGTGGGGACATCGCAAGCGCAAGAGTGGCTTCTGCCCTGGTGGTGGATGCATTACTCTCAACATAATAACTATCCCGTTACTTTTATTGATTTTGGAGACCTCTCACCTAATGCTCTGCAGTGGTGTGAAAGGAGAGGTAGGGTTATTTCTCTTCCATTTGATGAGTCGATCATCGCTCCAAAAGCTAAGATCGATCCAGAGAAAGCAGAAGTTTGGGAAAAGACTCATCCAAAAGTCTGGGAGCTACGTCCTCAATGGTATAAAAAGCCATTTGCTTTATTAAAGTCTCCCTATCAAAAAACAGTTTGGCTCGATCCCGATTGTCAAGTCAGAGGATCTATCCAACCTCTATTTGACACCTGCCAAAATTCTGGGGGCTTTGCTGTTGCTCCTGAGCCTGAATTTTCTCAAAAAGTTAATTTGGAAAAAGGCTGGATAAGTGCTGGGCAAATGATGTTCAACGCGGGTGTTATTGTGTTTCGAAAAGATTCAAAAATCGTTCAAGAATGGGCAAGTCGAATTCAGACAGATAACCATCTCTTTTGTTCAGATCAGCAACTCCTTTCTCATCTCCTCTATCAATTAAAACTCTCTTTTACCTCTTTATCCCCACTTGTTAATTGGACCGTTCCTCAGAAAGGAATCCCTTCAGAAGCCCTTATTTTGCACTGGTGGGGATCAGAAGGTAAGAAAAGTTTAAGGTTAATGATCCAAATCTTGACGCATCAGATGCATTTTAATTTATCATTTGATAATGAGTTAAGGTCGCATGAGGTCGCTATCCCTTTTGCATTTCCTTAAGAGATCGTGCTATGAACATCAGTCAATTAGAAACAGCAGAGATTAAACAGTTTCGTTTAGGCGGCTTTATCGCTGCCTTCATTGTCATTTCCGCTATATTTTTAGTCTCTCCCTGGTTTGCAGAACATCTCTATGCTTTTATGCTGATGCAATGCGGTTTTGTTGGCTTGATTCTTGCGATCATCTACTCCGTAAAAACAAGACACGCTATTTTAATCCCAGGTCTATGTGTCACGCTCTTATTTATCTTTTTTGATTATTTAAGTATTACGCGAGAGTCTGTGATCTTTTTGACAATCGCTTATGCGATTTATGTGTTGTTTACTTTTGTCGCCATTGTTTTTTTAATTCAAAAAGTTTTTACAGCTCCTGTTGTTGATACTAATTTGATTTTTGGAGCGTTAATTATTTATCTTCTTACAGGGATTTTATGGTCGAAAGTCTATTTTGTGTTAGACATCTTGATTCCTGGTAGCTTTGAAATCAGCCATTTTGAATTGGAAAAACATCGATTCAAATATTTTTATCATCTCCAATTCAACCTAATCTATTTCAGTTTCACGACTTTAGCCACGTTGGGATTAGGCGATATCGCCCCCGTACACCATTTGGCAAAATCTTTAACAGCAATGGAGGCAATTTTTGGCCAACTATTTGTTGCTGTGATTATTGCTAAAGTCGTCAGTGTTTGGAAACATCAGCGCTCACCACATAACATCACTCATCACCAAATGTAAAGGCATACGCTTTTACACCTAATGGAATTTTAAGAGACAAAAGGTGCCGCCCGTAGTTTGCGTTAACAATGTCATATTTGCGGTCGCCATTTAGAAAAATTCTTCCAACGGGTTGATCATCTAGATAGACCATGATAGGCGTTTGGCTAGAACCTGCTAATACAAGGTAGACCTGCTTTGCTAAAAAATTAAGCTCAATGAAGCTTACGTTACTTTTCGATTCGATGTACTCATCTGTAACCAGCCAGCTACCTCTTAATCCTACCTCATCATCTTCTAACGGATCAAAGTAGTCGTAAGTGAATGCTTGATCTGGCTTGATGACAATCTGCTTTGTATAGGAATTCCCTCGTGCTTCTCCCAGATAGGTCTCTTTTGTAAGCAAACGAGCCCTCTTTTCTTGCTCCTTTTTATCCATTGGCTGCATTCCTAGAAGCTCTCGGATGCTATTTTCCATTTTGATATAGCCGCCTTCTCCAAAGTGAACCAGACGAATATTGCCTTGCTGGTCAATGAGATAGTGTGCAGGCCAGTAGTGGTTGTTATAGTTAAGCCAAGTTTGATAGTCGTTATCAAGAGCAACGGGATAGGTGATTCCCAAACGTTTCACTGCACTCTCGACATTATTCAAATCTTTTTCAAATTCAAATTCTGGCGTATGCACACCAATAATGACTAATCCTCTATTTTTATAATCTTTATCCCACTGCTTAATATAGGGTAAGGTTCGTAAACAGTTGATACAGCTGTAGGTCCAAAAATCAATTAAAACAACTTTGCCCTTCAACTGTTCAAACGTCAAAGGATTTGAGTTAATCCAATGAGCAATACCTGCAAGTGCTGGCGCTTGACCAAAGTCTGAAAGCTGATCAAGGTTTTGCTGCTTTGGCAGAGGAGCTCCACGCAGGTTTTCTAACTCTTTTTGTAAACGAGGATTATTCTCCACATAACTTTCTGGTAAATACGAAGTTAGTTTTTGTGAAACAATCATATCCCAATTGAGTGCAAGCATGATTGCGACAAGAATCGTTAAAACTCCAAAAAATTGACGAATTCGTTCGGAATGGGACGATAAAAATTTCGAGGAGTGAAGAATCTTGCTTCCTCCGTAAGCAATAAAGAAAAGAGGAATTCCAGCTCCTAAGCTATAAGCAAGCGTCATCAAAATAACCGTTCCATTAACAGTTTGTGTTGCCACAAGTGTTGTGACGGCAGCTAAAATAGGGCCAGCACAAGGTGTCCACAATAGACCTAAGGCTGCTCCAAAGATGAGTCCACTCCAAAACCCTTCTGATCGTCCCATCCTTTGCCATGATTCGCCTGCATTTGCAATAGGTGCTGTCACTGTAGCAAACCATTGCCCAAGCTTGGGAAGGAGCATAAAGAGTCCAAAAAGAAAAATTAACGCGATGGCAAAGTAGCGTAAGGAGGTTGCAGAGATGCCAATCGCTTGAACAATCGCATGCAGTGTTAAAGTGAATAGTGCAAAACTGAGAGTCAGGCCTAAAATAGTCCCTAAGGGATGCCACTTGCCTCGTGATGTGCTAGAAGCTAAAATTACCGGTAATACGGGGAGAATGCAAGGCGATAAGACGGTAAAAAGGCCTGCCAGAAAAGCAAAGGTTAGCAAAACGTACATCTTATGATCCTATCGTGAATGCATTGCTCAAAACATCCTTTTCTACACAATTTCCCATCAAAGAAAAAGAGTCTATCATTTATTTAAATTTTAATTGCATAAGAGAGTGAACGTCTAAAAGTTGAGAAAATCATGCATCCTGACCTTTTAAAAAAAACAGTGGATGGAATTTTCTGCGAAGAGGGCAACTTTTATATCGATCCGTGGGGCGCAACTCCTATTGTCCTGATCACTCATGCTCATATAGCTTTTATAGCCTATGACCTTTCTTCAACTTATAAATCGGGTCGAGTGAGAGGCGAGTGGTGGAAATATAAGGTCGAGCTGTGGACTCAGGGAGCGATGCCATAGAAAAATTAAATAACAGTAGGTCTTTAACGCTTCGACGAGTCGAAGCGAGCAAAAAGCGGCGACAAGTCGCCGCACTCCAAATATTCCTTCCAAACGCTGTGGCGCATAGAATAATCTATGCGCCACACCATTAGCCTAGGAACGAGCTGTGGACTCAGACGATGTTGTCACGTCTTTTGCACCCTCTTGCTCCAATAATTTCTTAACTTGATCAGCACGGTTGCTATCTGCCACCCGTACAGCAATAAGCACAGAACCGCTCTTTAGCTGGGTTTCATATTTTTTGGCTTCGTATTCAGGAATACCCATTCCAACTAATGTTCCAATGAGTAGCCCTAAAGCACCGCCTACTGCGCTACCACTAAGAGCTGCCATCAAGGGACCCGCAGCAACAAATGCTCCAAGCCCTGGAATAGCTAAAGCACCAAGGCCTGCTAATAGACCAAGTGAACCTCCAATAATACCACCAGTTGTTGCACCAGTGAAACCACCTTCTGGAGCCTTCGTGTTCTTTTCATGACCTAATGAGCCACTTCCACTAGCGGGACGGTTATGAGGAACATCAGCAGTCGTGTCATAACGTGTTGTAGTGGTTCTTCCTGTAGCATCAGCTGTCACATCATAGCGTGTAGCACCAGTCCTTGTGTCCATTGTTGGACTCTGACTGAGCTTTCCCTCTTTGTCAGAAAACAGCACTGAGATATCTTCATATCTAAAGCCTGCTTCTTGCAAACGAGCAATGATACGATCAGCATGGGATGTGCTATCTGCCAAACCAAACACTGCTTTATTAGCCATAATCGTTCTCCTTTTTAGTGGTCCAGGGCTGAATTAATAAATTACCCGCGTTTGACTTCTAATTGGTTGTCAACGCGTTTTACGTTTGTAACACCTCGCGCAATCTTTTCAATACGATCTTTTTCAGCCGCATTCTCTACAGGACCTCTTAATGTCACAACGCCATTAACTGTGATAATTTTAATGTTCTTTGCGTTGTTAGATAATTGGTCGTCAGCTACAACTGCTTTACGAATGTTTTGAGTAATTGTGCGGTCAGCCTCACTCTCAGACTGGTCCCCTGGCGTCACTGTATTCATGTCGCTGTCTCTGACGTTGCGGCCTGTATTGTCAACATCAGGAGTCTCGGTTCTATTTTTAGCGCTATTGTCTTTATGATCTATGCGATCACAAGCCACACACGCCAATGCTACTACAGGAATAAGCAAGTATAATTTTTTCATATTCTTCCTCATGTTTTAGGGATTCGAAATTTTTCGATATTGCTTCTCTAGCAAATCTTGTTGTCAAAATTATGCGTACCAGTAAATCTTTCCCAAGTCAAATTTTTTCTTTGTTTGTGTGGTGATTTGCCTAAAGTATGTTTTGATAATCCGTTTAGCAAATAATCATTCCTTCGCAACGTCAGCGCTTTAACTTCTCTATAAAATTGATAAACCTAGCACGATGAAGACGAGAAAAAGCACTAAGAAAATAATAAATAAAATCTTAGAAATTTGTGCTGCTGCTGAAGCAATGTTGGTTAGGCCTAACAACCCGCAGACTAAAGAGATAATCAAAAATATAAATGCCCACTTCAACATGAAATCAACCGTTTGTTATCTTCTAGCTCTATAACCTGTAATCAGGGAGATTAAGAAGAGGACAATAAAGACAACGAAAAGGATCTTTGCAATTTCTGTGGCGACGCCTGCGACGCCTCCAAAACCCAAGATAGCTGCGATGATTGCTATAATTAAAAAAGTGACAGCCCAATTCAACATTTGAATACTCCTTATGACTCTTGTTACTCTCTTATCTCAAGATCCCGTAATGCAAAAGAGACGCTTATGACTTTCATAAGCGTCTACTCGCTCATTGGCTTTACCTTGACTACTTGCATCACTCATTTGCTTTTAACTCTTTCACCACTCTCTAGCAGTCAAGATATTCAACCAGGTGCAATTAGAACCGAGCTTTTTCTTTGTCTTTCTGATTTTGGTTTGGATTTTGGTTTTGCTGGTTCTGGTTCTGGTTGCGATTTTGCTGATTTTGGTTCTGATTTTGGTTCTGGTTGCGGTTTTGTTGGTTCTGATTCTGATTTTGTTGGTTTGGCTGATTGGCCTGTGTATTGCGCTGGCCGCCTTGAATTTGAGCTTTTTCCCAACGATTTAACTCTTCTTCAGCTTTCTCTTTTGTCAAGCCATAACGCTGCTGCAGCTTGCCTAATAGCTGATCGCGTTTTCCTTGAATTTGTGTTAAATCATCGTCTGTCAGCTTGCCCCACTGCTGTTTAACTTGTCCTTTAAGAGAATTCCACTGACCTTGTAGTTGATCTTTACTCATAACCTTAACCTCCCGTACAGATTAATTGAATGCACATAGCAAAAATTGCTTTTGGCTATTCACCTAACGAGTAATCCTTTAATAAAATTGAGTCAAATAAAATTTTTAAGTGTCTTTTTGATGCGCACAATTTTTAATCTGCTATTTTTACAATTTGCTTTCCTATATTTTCGCCTTTAAATAAGCCTAAGAAGGCTTCAGGTGTTTTATCCAAGCCTTCTACTATGCTCTCCTTATACGTTAACTTTCCCTCTTTAATCCATTGAACGATCTGTTTTGTGTTTACAGGCATAGGAGCCTCCTTAAAATAGTTAAAAAAGAGCGACAGATTTTCTACCGTTCGTTAAAATAGCAACATGACATTACTATTAAATTGCCAATCATTAAGTAAATCTTTTGGATCGAGATCCCTCTTTCAAGATCTCTCATTAAGTCTATTTGCTGGAGATCGCATTGGCCTTATTGGACCCAATGGAACAGGGAAATCAACTCTCCTTAAGGTGATCGCAGGCTTAGAATCTCTAAACTCTGGGCAGTTGGCCCCTAAAAGGGGGTTGCGAATTGGCTACGTCCCACAAAGCTGCGAATTTCCGGACATCTCTCCATTAGATGTTCTAATCGACATATTAGAAACCCATACAGAAAAAGCAGATTATGAGAAAGAGCTGGCCGCTCAAACGTGGCTAAGCAAACTTGGGTTCACAGGGCAAGAGAAGTCAGCCCAGCTTCTGTCAGGTGGATGGAAAAAGCGGCTCAGCTTGGCTCAGCAGCTTGTTTTAGAACCCGATCTGCTTCTCTTAGATGAACCAACTAACCATCTCGATCTCGAAGGTGTCCTTTGGCTAGAAAAATTTTTACTTAAAGAGTGTCCTACCTATCTACTCGTTAGCCACGACCGCTATTTTTTGCATAATATGTGCAATAAAATCGTTGAAATAGATCCTACTTATCCCAAGGGTCTACTTGCAATCGAAGGAAGTTACGCCTTCTTTTTGAGTAAAAAAGAGGAGTTTTTAGAAGGTCAACTGCAACAAGAGCGCTCCATTGCTTCTAAAGCTCGACGCGAACTAGATTGGCTGCGTCAGTCACCTAAAGCGAGAACAACTAAAGCTCAGTCTCGGGTCGATGAGGCCTATGAGATTTTAGATGAGCTCTCCCTTGTAAAAGAGAGAAACCGTCAAAAACGCGCTGCAATTGACTTTACAGCTAGCGAAAGAGAAACCCGTAAACTAGTTGTCGCTAAAAATCTTTCTAAAAGCTTGGGAGGACGCACTCTTTTCAAACAGTTAGACTTTACTCTCTCTCCAGGCTCTCGCATGGGACTAATGGGTCCCAATGGATCAGGAAAAACAACCCTTCTGCGTCTACTAGCCAACGAAATTGAGCCAGACTTAGGGACTCTTAAAACTGCCGATGAGCTGAAAGTTGTCTATTTTGATCAGCATCGCAGACAGCTTCCAGACCACTTAACACTACGCGAGGCCCTTTCTCCCAATGGAGATTATGTTAAATTTCGCGGCCAAATGATTCATGTAAATGGCTGGTGCAAACGCTTTTTATTCTCTCCTTCCATTCTTGATATGCCTTTAGAAAAGTTATCGGGAGGCGAACGTGCCCGTATTGCAATCGCACATCTCATGTTACAG
>CAZZJE010000028.1:0-14425 GCA_964654295.1 uncultured bacterium
GAGTGACTTTTCTCTGATGTCAGGCGCAAGATTTTGGTTGGAGTTGTTTTGCTCCCGATCTTCAATTTTCGCAGTAGTTTTTCTAATGGCTTTTCGTTTTTTATCCGCCAACTTCTTTTGAGTCTTGAATTTGGTAATTTCTTCGAATGATAGCACTCTAGCAGGAGCTTCTCTACCAAAACGCTTCATATAAAGGTTCTTAATAAACTGAGGCAAAGGAGCTTTCCATGGTTCTTGTTTGTGATTATCAAGCTTTCCAAAATTCTTTGGATTCATTCCCAGTTCTCTTGCCATCTGAATGTGCATTTGAGAGAGACGATGTTTCTTTTTGGCTTCAATCCAAGGTTGCAATTCCTTGGGAATCTTATTGTTAGACATGATCAATTTTCCTTTGATTGGGACATTGTGTAAGGAGGCTTCAAGCTTTCTATCTAGAGTTAATCTTGTCCAGGTTATCATCTTCTTTGAAAAAATGGATGCATCCTTCCACGTATGGAAGAGCCTCATCAGGTATTTCCTCTTTTTGGATGAGATTTTTGGCTAAGACACATGAAATGATTAGGATAGGATCGACTTTAGAATTATAGTAATTAAATAGTTTTTTTGCATGACCATTATGGAATTTGTGGATAAGTTCTTCGAGTTCCCAGCAGTCTATTTGATTATTTTTCCAGGATTCAAATTGCTTAAATAATGTTACAAGCAGCTCATCCAATTCCTTAGCATACGCTTTGATCATTAACTCTCTCAGCTGTTTTTTGGTTTTTTTGGTTAGTTCTACCATCAATCACCTACCTTTACGTATATTCTGAAGTTTTTTCTTTAATGAGCTGGGGCAGAGTGAGTAGATAGAAACTTCTCTATAGCAGTAACCAAAGCAACTGGAGTTTCTATCATAGGATAATGACCAGAAGCTTTACAACATTCTAGCTGAGCATTCGGGTACCACTCCAAAAATGTGCTACGCATAAATGCTTCACTTCCCTCAAAGTCATGCTCCCCAATCAAAACTAAGATCGGTGTCTGCAGACCTTTAACTGCTTCGGAAAAGTCAGTGTAAAAAAACATTTTCAGGTAGCCAAGACGAGCTTCACTTGTAGACCATTGGCGATTGTCCATAACCATTTTCTTAGCAAATGCTTTTGTGTAACGATTGCTAGTCAATATGTTGACACCTTCCATCGCCGCTTCGTCATTGTTTAAAGCAGCACTTTCAAAAAAGTCTATCATCTCTTTAGGTGCAGGTGATCCACAAGCTGGAACAGGTGTTATTGCTATAACACTTTTAACTCGGGAGGGGTTGTCTACAGCAATTTTTTGAACAATCATACCCGACATTGAATGTCCAATGAGATGAAAGTTACTCCAAGCCAAAGAGTCAATCAGTTTCATGGCATCTTTACTTGCTTCTTCTACGGAATACGTCCCTTTCATTTCCTTGGAACGACCGTAACCACGCAAGTCTACAAAGGCATAGGTATAATCATTAGTATTAAGGTAAGGAATCATAGAATCATAACTTGTCGAATCACCCATCCAATGATGCATAACGAGCACTTTTTCTTTTCCCGATCCAATTTGTTTATGTGCAATAAATTCCATCTTTTGTTTCTCCAACGAATTTAGAGGTTGTGCCGATAAAGGCGACATTAAGGCAACAAGAACAGTGATAATTCCGGTTATCTTTGAAAAAACTGAGTGAGACATAAAAAGCCTTATATGAGATCAATAGACGATGTTCTCGCGAAATTGGGCAGAGAAAAAATACGAAAAAGCGATTTAGGGGGCCAGTAATTTTTGCTCTTTTCTTTACCTTCTTCATATCAATTGGAAAGAAGAGCTTGAGGATATCCTCTTAGGATGCCTTTTCTAACTCATGAAAATATGCATTTATAATATCCCGCTTGTCCATTTGAAAATCTATTTGAATACGAGAATTTTTTGTTAGAGGATTTATCTCCTCAATCGATTCAAATAGCCCTTGAATGTCGAATTTATTTTTTCAGATCGGAAAAGCGATAGCTATCGTTTTTATCAAACTTTTCTCAGATGGAGTGTTGTTATAATTGTTTAGAATTCTTTGAGCGGCTCCGCTTCCGTATGTTTCATCGTATTTGTTACCAGTATGGACTGGTTACAAAAAGAAAAAACCGGAAACATTGTCATTTTTGAAAATGTTTCCGGTGAATTGCCGATGACCGGACTCGAACCAGCACTTAGTTGCCTAAAGTAGATTTTGAGTCTACCGCGTCTACCATTCCGCCACATCGGCTCAAAGATAATGTGCTGCTATTTTAGCGTTTTTTCTACTTTTCGCCAAGTAAGAAAGATGGAAAGGCCCTCCTTTTTCTTGCCATACAGAAATATCTCAAAGGCTTTGAATTTGTATACTCGATATTTAAATTGAAAAAAACCCGATTTTTGATTAGAATAATTCTTACATTTTGAATGAAATTTGTTTGGTTAATAATGGCTTCCATCTCTACTCTTTCTGACCCGCAGCTCGCATATATTTTTCAATATTTGGACGATAAAGATGCAAAGCCTCTAAAAAAAGTATCTAAACACTGGGCCCGGGTAGCAGAAGATAGAGAGTATCTGGCTTCACTTTGTCTCAATAAAGATAAAACCCTCCTTTTACCAGATGAGCTGCTTTACCTTATTTTTAGCTTTTCAAAACAGAGTTTAGGCGAGCTTTCCCTAGTTTGTAGACGCTGGAAGCTTATTATTGATCATCCCTCATTCATTAAGCCTCTCTATCAACAAGTCACCGGAGCCCTTCTCTCTAAGCAAGAAATAGAAGAAGCTTCTAACGGTTATCCTTTACAGCTTTATAGAAAAGAGATGTTTAAACGAAAGTTTAACTGGACTGTTCCTAGTCCTCATAAGTCTCAAGAGTCTGTAGCGATTTCGATACGCAACCTTCGTTTAGAAAGTTCGCTTTCTAATTCTGATTCTTTGAGAAAGACCCCTAATCATAATGAGATGCAATTAGAACCAGGCTCTCTCAATCAAGATTCTCCTCTTTTACCGCCTCTTGAATCTCAAGAATTAGAAGTAGTCAATACGCCGTATAGAATTTGCCTCATTAATAACCAATCGGATCACTTTATTCAATGGCAATATTGCAAAAATTCAATCTCATTTTCCTTTGACCCAAAATTTGATGTGGTCCATTTAAAAGATTTAAAGGAAGGCTTAATAACCTCTTTTTCTATCCCTTCAACCATTCCTACGTTACCTAATTGCACATACACCTACTTTGATGGAACACGTATTGCAGCTGTTTATAAACTGCAAAACCAACCGTTTAAAGGTTCGGTTGTTAAAATTTTTGATTTAATGGGAAGAGAAAAAAAAGAGATTAATTTTGCAGAAAACAATGTCACTAGTGTCAACATTGTCATTTTGGATTACAATTTCTGCTGGATTTTTACGGCGGGTTGTATCCTTCAATGCTGGGATATCGAAAGCACTCCTAAATTGACTAAGTCTATTTCATTCTTTGATCAGTTAAACCAATTAACCACGACGCGTATGTTTCGAAATCCGATCCGAGGTGAGGTAGATTCAACGCATAGTAAATTTACTATCACCTGCGACAATGATACCGTTTTCACTATTGATACAGCTCCTCCAACAGATATCTTTTCTGAGCGCCCCAAAGAAGCTGAGGAATCACTCAGCGAAGAGGAGTCTGAAAGCGCATCTTCACAAGAAAGTGAAAATTATAGTCCCACTTATGAGCGAAGGGATTCTTCAATGAAGAGAGTCGGCTCTTATCCTCTTTTAAATGCTCGAATAAAAAAAATCAGAACAGGTTATTTGAAGCTAAGTCAATAAGTTTGTCTTTAGTATCGATGAAAGGGAATTAAGCTGCTGGTTCGAAAACAGGAGTAATCGTGCGTTGAAGCAAATACGGAGCAACAACTCTTGTTACTTGCTGGTGTTTCGTCGATATAAAGAATAATTCTAATTGTTTAAGGACTTCCCTTGTGGCCTTCTGCTGTTCTGTCGCTGTTGCTACAAGTTGTTCAACCTCCTCTTTCGTGATCGGAAATTGGAAGTCGCTTGAACAAACACGTTGGTAATAGTTATGAAGCATGTGAGCCGTTTCTACAATCCGCTGCTTAGCCGGTTCACTCCAACTTTGATCCTTAATAAACTGCTCCATTAAAGCATTCCAAATAGGCTCTTGGTTGGTTGCCTTCTCATCTAAGCTTTTTAACAACTCTTGCTTTGACGCAATTACACTTCGACACTTTGAAAGTTCATCTTGGCATCTCAAATAATCTCTAAAGTTATCCAATAATTTTAACTGGGCATCACGTACAATCGGATCACTATTTTTTTGAATCTCTTTTGCAATTTGGGGAACCAAAGGCCTAAAGGCATCGTAACCGCCGCCTAAGCTCTGAACCTTATCCATCCACCCTTTAACTAAACTTCTCCCAAGAAATCCATTAGGCTGTCTTTCATAATGGGCAAAAATAGCGGCTATTTTCTGATCACTACTTTGTATCTTCTTGTTTAAATCACTTATCTCTTTTTCAAGAGCAAACTTTGGTTTAAAAACCTCTTTATCCATCTTTTTATCAAAAGCAGTTTTAACTTCAGTTTTTATGAAAGCGAGTGTTTGAGCATTTTTATTGAAAACTTCGACAGGAAATAAACTGAGAATATAATTGCAATATTGCTCAATCGTCGTTTCCCGACCCGAATTTAAAACAATCGGTTCATATTTTTGATTCAACATCTTCGCCAATTTAGCCCTTTTTGCGAATTGTCGCGCAGCTGCACAAAGTCTTTCACTCTGCGCATTAAAGCGCGTCACAAAGCGAGCAGGATTTTGAGGTGTATATTCTAAGTTCTTACGAATATCTTGCATCTCTTTCAATGCATCTTGGAACTCTGTAATCGAACCCAAAAATTCCCGCGCATTACGGATGTATTCATCTAAATTATTTATGAACTCCTTGCCTATCTCCCTAACAGCTTCATTTGGTAACATCACTTGCTGAAAAACTTTATTTAAAAGTTCCACACCTTTTGGCCGCAGTGTCTCAATATGATCATCAACAGGGTTAAGCATCCAACCAATTAAGCAGTGATTATTTAAATAAGTGAATTTCGATTGGTCATTAAATAATCTGTAATGATTTAAGTATCTCGGCCTATCTAAATTTGCATTTAAGAAGTCATTTTGCTCTGCTTTGCCGAATGTTTGATTCCATATTGTATCAATTTTATTTTTCGTGTTATTGAAAAAAACTTGGGCTTGAACCTGAATGTTAAAATTGGTCTCTTGGCTAGTTTTGAAAGTTTCGTCAACTAACTGTTGAATCTGCTGAGCTTTAACCCCTAAAACCATTAATTTTAAAATTAATTCCGGGTCAATAGCTCTATTGTTTCTACAGGCGCTGTATAACTCATTAAAAACTGCAGCTTTTAAGGCTGTTAAAAAATCATCTTTTAAATTAGGTAAAAATGTGTGGTGGCAAGCTGATAACCACTCATGCCCACCTGTATGAAATTGGAGCTGCGCAGCAAAATTATTAATTTTAAACTGTGAATTAATAGAAGGAACACTTGAAATCACCTGTGCCATCAGATAATACAACAGCAACCTTGCCTTGGCATGATCCGCAACGTTTTTCATGTAATCGGGAGAAGTAAAGTACTTAATAAGCTCTTCTTTAGAGCTAAAATTGGAAATCAAAGTCAGTGTCGATGAAGAGAGAAAATTTTGATTAAAGCCCTCCATGCTAACTAAAAGCTCTTGTAACCAGACGATCGGATCTGTAGGTTGCGGAAGTGCGGTAGAGTTTGAGCTTGATGAGGAACTGCTGGTAGAAGATGTCGAAGATCGGGGAACAACTCCATCTAATAATCCGTCGGTTTTAACCTCTTTGATTGTTTTGCGTCTTCTATCCAGACGATTATCTAAAACCATTCTTACAGGTTGCTGCTCTACTTCAAATGGAAGATGAGAGGGTTGAGTGGGAACCTTAAAAGATTGAGAGAGAGGTTTAAAAGACTCTTGTTCAAAAAGATCTCTTAAATCTCGGCCTAACCGTTCCGCAGGACTCTCTCTCTTAGTTTTCTTATTACTATTAATTTCACTTTCCCAGGATCGCTTTGAATTAAAGTGAGTAGTGCTAGTTACTGTCATAATAAGCCTTATTAAACATTAGTGAATAAAAGTTTAATATTATAATGTTAATAACGTGTTAATATGATGTTAATGTTGTGTTGTTTTTGTTTAAGAGTTTGGATTAATCTAAACTCTTAGTTTAATTAGATTGTTTTTTCGACAGGAGTAAAGTTACGTTGAATAATATAAGGTGATAATATTTTAGCTATTAATGTAGATTGAGTTTCAACATTGAGCTGTCTAAGCTTTGTAACTGCTGTCTCAGTCGCGTGTAATTGCGTCTTCGCCGTATGAATTAATTGATTAATCACAGAACAATCAATTGGACATTGATAGGGCTTTTGCGTTTTCTTCTGCTGCTGCATCTCTTGATAATGCATGTGCCTTATTGTTCTTGCTCTATCTTCAGTCGCTTCCTTGACAAATAAATGATTCTCCTTTTTTTCAGCTAGCGCAGTTTGGTTTAATTTAAGCTCTTCAATCTCTTTTTTAACTGTTGAAATAGTGTTTGAAGCTTTTTCAAACTTTTTTTCTGTGTTATTGATACCGTTTACAGCTGAATAATATTTATTTACTACAGCTTTCCAGCTGTTAAATAAATTGCCGAGTTTCTTTTCCTGATCCCCACCTAAGGTGACTATCGATTTAAGAACTGCATCACGACTACTTCTATGTTTATCATAAGATGAATATTTACTGATATCGGCGTTCCAACCCAATTTCTCTGCTTCTTGCCAAACAGGATCTTTGACCACGTCTAAAAGTAGTTGTTCGACACGGTTCAATTCGTCTCCAATTTTCTCTTCACTCTCTTTTAAAGTCTCTAACTCCTGCTGCTTACTTGTCACTTTAGCGGCTAGATCTTTACCAATTTCCTGACAAGTCGCTTCAATTTGAGCTAAAAAATTCTTAGTGATTTTTAAGCGATCATCTAAATGACGAGCAGCCACCAATTTTTCGTTTAAAATAGAAGAGTTTATAATCTCCGGAGTAAGCGTTTTACAGCCCTGAATATAGTCGACTAAAACAACATTTGCATTCTGGAATTTTTCGGCTGCTTGACACCAATTATTTAAAAGCTGGGAATGATCAGATAAACCCATATTTGTTAACCGATATTCTGCAGTCTCTAACTCTTTGGCTGCTTCAGTGACCTTATTAACAAGCTCGACTAAATGTGTCTGCTCTTTTATTAATAGTTCGAAATTAGAATTAATTAACTCGGTTGTTTTCACGACCGCTGCAATGGGAGTAGTCACTCCTCGAGCAACGTTTTGTAATTCAATTTCAGCTGGAATTCTTGCACTCCTCTCAATCACGTCATCTACCGGGTTTAACTGCCAGCCAATTAAGCATTGATTATTTAAATAGGTAAACCTGCTTGCGTCATTAAAAAGGCTTTGTCTGTTTCTCTCGCAAAAGCTTGGATCTTGAGTGTCAGGATCAGGCAAAGAAATAGGATTAGGTTTAAAAAGTGTGTCTTTCCAAATCGTCTCAATTTTTTGAGCTGTTTTCTCTAAAAATTTATTGTTAACGTAGTTGATGTCATAAGGATATCCACGTGCAGCTCTCTTTGCTTCAGCTTCATCAAGCTCTCGGTAAACGGAAAAGCAATCTTCGACAATTTCTTGGATCTGTTTCCCTTTAACCCCTAAAACAAGCAATTTCAAAATTAGATGCGGATCAATCGAACGCTTTTCCTCAAATGCACTAAATAGCTGATTTGCTAAAAAATTTTGTAAGCTCGGAAGATAGTTATCTTGAATATTTGCAAGTAATGTGTGGTGGCAAGCGGCTAACTTTTCATGACCGCCTTTATGCATTTGCAAGGCAGCTCCCTGATTCCTAATAGTTGGAAAATCATTCTTCACGTCAGAAAAAGCAACTGTCATCAAATAATATAAAAGAACGCGTGCCTCAGCATGCGCTGCAACGCAATCTTGATATTCAGGAGAGCGGAAAAGCTCTTTCATCTCATACGATAGATCCCCTTCCAATGTCGTACCAATTGGCTGCTTCAATACTTGATCGTTAAAGCGAGCCATTTTTTCTAACGCCTGATGCAGATCACGAATCGGTTCAAAAACTGTTTGATGAAGCTGCCCGGTTTGGCTGGAGCTAGATGCCGACGCAGCATTTTTTGAGGGAATAGGAATTAAAATAGAGTCTGTATTGCTTTTGTTATTGGCACTTAAGGATTGAATTCTTGCACGACCTAATACGGTTTTATTGCTTGATTTGGTCCTAATAGTCTTTTGCTCTCTAGGATAGATGACAACTTTTAAGGGGTGTGGCTGAAGAGCTAATTGATCAAAACGCAAAGTCTGCGGAAAAAGCGAGTGTGCTAAGGGCCTCATATTTGGATCATTTAATAAACTACTAGCGTCTTGATAAAGTCTTGATCCCCAGTTTGAATGAGAGGAAGAAGACTCGCTTTTTGATCTCTTATTAGATTCTATACTTCTCTTATCAATTTTAGGTGCTTCATCTCGAGAATGTTTTACGCCTGTTGATTTAAAGGGTGTATTAAGGACGGAATAACTCATAAATAGTAAAAATATCTTTATTTTATTATTGATAAATTACTATTTTAAGGTGTAATTGTTAAAGTATTGTTAATTAATGATTAAAATTAAGCTTATTTTAATTTATGAATTCCGTGGAAAATCAAATTATCAAACAAGAATAAATTCTTAAGTTGACACCATTGGCTAACAGTTAATTTAAAATCTGTAGTAGTTGTTAAAGGCTTTATCCCAACTATAAATCACACGCTCCTGCTTTTCTCTATCATAGCGTACCTGAATGCTAATATAGGGGTAGGGGTGACGATTGTCATAGTTGCGTCCCTCTTTGGCTGTATAAAGTTTGATGTAGATCTCTTTATTCATCCAAGGCTGGGTTAGGACATGTGCATCCTCTTTAGTATAGCGCTCGAAATTAATATATTCGGGCTTATTTGCTGTCTCAGGCTTTTCTTGATAAAAACGCTTGATCCAGTTAACCACCTCTTCCGGCCGATATTCCATTCCTTCTACATAAAATGAGACCTCCGCCCCAATCTGATGCTTGGAATAGCGATTTTCATCGGAAAGATCGACATAGGCATGATGCTCAGGACAGCGATGCCCCGCCGTAATAATTACCCGCTGCTTTGTCTTCTCTTGGATATAGTTAAGTAGATCAATTAAAATAGGGTAAACAAACTCCTTTCCATCTCTCAATGGCAAACTGTGCCTCTCCGTACCACCACAATCACAAATACGTTCACTTTTACCCTGTCTTTCCAATAACCGTACTGCATTTAAACTACAGCCTCGGCATCGAAAAAACTCTTTAGTAATCTTGGGCGGCCCCTCTTTCAAATGATGCTCCCATGGGTAGCTAGGAAGCTCTCTACGGCTGGCTAACGGAGCTTCTGGAACTTGCTGTCGATCGTCAATGGCAATCCACTCCTGCTCATATAGACTTCTCTCCCACCAGCGCTGCACATGAGGCTCACTCTGGCAAGCAGTTAAGCTCAAAATAAGCAGCAGCAATAACCAATTCCGCATCCAACACCCTTTGTATAAATCGTTCCATGCACTATACTAAATCTCTCGATATTTCAGGAGGCTCTATGCAGTGGATGCATCAATTTGATCTTTTTCTATTCGATTTCGATGGTCTACTTGCTGATACCGAAAGCCTTCACTACCGTGCCTACCAGCAGATGTGCATACAGCGCCAGTGCGAACTACCGTGGGATTTCAAAACCTACTGCCTAGTTGCCCACTCGGCTGCACTTAAACTCGAAGAACAGATCTATGCGGCCGTGCCCCAGCTATACAAACAAGAGCCCAACTGGACAATTGTATATAAAGAAAAATCAAAAGCTCTCGAGTCTCTTCTTGTCAATGAGGGTGCTGCTTTAATGCCTGGGGTAGAGGAGCTTCTAACTTTTCTACAGCTGTATCAAAAGCCAAGAGCCGTCGTCACACATTCCGCCGACTGGATTGTTCAAGCCTTACGAAGACAACATCCAATCCTAAACTCAATTCCACACTGGATCACACGCGAGCACTACTCTCTTCCCAAACCCCATCCCGAATGTTATCAAATTGCCATTAAACAGCTTGCTAAGCCAAATGCCACAGTCATTGGGTTTGAAGACTCTCCTAGAGGAACAGAAGCTCTCATTGGCTCTGGAGCCCATGCTGTTATTGTGACACAAAATGAATATGAAGCGCTGCCTAAACTGTTACAACAAGGTGTTAAGCGCTACTCTTCAATGGAGGAGTTGTTAGAATCGGAGCTTTCGTTTAAAGGGTGCTTTAAGGGCGGTAAAGGATCGGGATAATCGACTCTTACTAAAAATAAACCTTGAGGCGGTGCTGCTACTCCAATAAGCCTGCGGTTGCGCGCTCGAAAAAGCTCCGGAATATTCTCAATTTCTCTCTTACCTCGGCCAACTTCAATTAAAAACCCTACAATATTGCGGACCATCTTATAGAGAAAACCATTTCCACAAAACTCCAGACGCAGCTCTTCTCCCTCTAAACAAACACCTAAATGATAGAGGGTGCGCACAGAATCGCGGCTTGCACAGCCTCGATGAGCTTCGTTGGCAAAGGTCTTAAAGTCATGTGTTCCCTCAAAATAGGTGGCTGCCTGACGGATACGCTCAGGATCTACTCGATGGAGCATATGCCAGCGATAGAGCCGTACAAAGGGTGGAAGCGCTCGGCCTAGATAGAGATGGTAGTGATACTCTTTTCCTGTGGCTTGATAACGTGCGTGAAAATGAGCTGGAACAGCTTCTACATTTAAAATCCGAACATCTGCTGGTAGCAGGCCATTTAATGAGATCATAAGCCTTTTAGGATCTTGTGGCTGGCTAGTCCTAAGATGCGCCACTTGCCCTAGCGCGTGAACTCCTGTGTCCGTTCGACCTGAGGCGACTACATGCGGCTCCTCGCGTATAATTGTTTGGACGGCTTGCTGCAAGATAAACTGTATTGTAACAGCATTTGGCTGAACCTGCCACCCGCCATAACGGGTGCCATCGTAGGCAATTAACAGCTTATAACAGTAAGGTTTGACTTCTAAAATGTGCATCGATTTTTATCAGATCCTTCGGCTCATAAGCTGCTCGGCAAGAAGAAGGTCTTCTTGTGTCGTTATTTTTAAATTACTTGTCTCTCCAGTGACGATCTGAACAGGATAGCCAAGCAATTCTACAAGCGAAACATCGTCCGTGACTGTTGTCCCTTCTCGATACACCTTATCAAACCCCTCTTCCATCCAATCCCTGCGCGCCGCTTGGGGCGTCTGTATCTCCCATAAATATTCTCTTGCAGGCGTCCGCAACACGCGTCCACTCTCTCCGCACTCTTTAACTGTAAACTTCAATGGCACTCCTAAAGCTGCCGCTCCTACCTCTCGCGTGCTTCTAAGTAGCTGGCTAAGAGCTTCTGCTCTTAACAGTGGCCGTGCAGCATCATGGACGCAAACATAGGAAGCTCCTTGACTAATCTGCTTTAGCCCATGGTAAACAGAATCTTGCCGTCTTTCGCCCGGCCTAGCATAGCAGTAGCTTTTGCCAGCTAGATCATGTCTTTTCATCTCCTCTTCAAACAAGCCGTGATAACTAGCTTCTGAGACAATCACAAGTTCAGAAATCTCTTGAGATCTTAAAAAAATTTCCAAGCTATAGGCAAATAGAGGGCGTCCAGCTAAAGTAAGAAACTGCTTGGGACAATCCCCTCCAAAACGTAATCCCTTCCCACCTGCCAGCAAAATCACTCCAAACATCTCTTCAACTCCTCGCCAACTCAATCAAAACGATTTCTGGCGGGGCAAACCAGCGAAAAGGCAAGACACTCCCTACCCCTCGAGTCACGTAAACCCACTTATCTTCAAAAGGAATAAGACCTTTTTTATATTGCGGATATTGCATCAGCGAAAAACGCTTGCTAATCCAAGGCAGGTTGACTTGTCCTCCATGTGTATGACCGGACAAAATTAGCTCTCCTGGTTGCTGTGAAAGAGTTGGAATTGCATCCGGATTATGTAGTAATAAAATCCCAGCTGTCTCTTGATGATACTCTCTATAAGCCTGCTCAATTTTAACTTCACCCATCATATACTCTCCAAGCCCACAAATATTTATTTCTCCCTGGGGAAGAGTAATCTGACGACTTTCGTTATGTAAAAGGTTCCAACCACTTTTTCGAATTAAACGCACCAACTCCTCATGCGGCACAACCTCTAGTTTTTCAGCTCTCTTTGGCACTTGAGGAGGATTCCAAAGCCTCTTTAAAGCCCTTGTAATCGTTTCGGGGTTTTTGTTAACCAGAGCGTAAACACCCTCTTCATTGATGGAAGCAAAACGATTATAATCGTGATTTCCTAAGACGCTCCAGACTCCCAATGGGGCCAACTGGTTGACAGCTTCTAAGAATTGAGCGAGACGATCTCCCTCTTCAAGCTGGCTATAACAGATAAAGTCTCCTGTAAAAGCAATGATATCAGGTCTTGCCCTTTCTATTCTTTGTAGCAATCGTTTTAGGAAACTATTTGATAATCTAGGATAAAAATGGAGATCGCTAAAGTGAACAACTCTTAGTCCCGTAAGCTCTAAGGGAAGTTTTGGAATCGCTAGCTTTAGTTTTTTGGTTAAAATTAATGCCGGCTCAATAAATCGCGGCCAAATTCCAATAATAGAAGCAAGACACCAGAGGTCCCATAGACGTTCCTTAAAAGTTGGAGATGTTCTCTGGTTAGAGTGCGTCATGGGCCCCGATCGCGCTATTGATGTGACAAAATTGCCTGAAATGATATCAGGAAGGGTTGCTCAATTCAAGCCTTTATTTCCCGTTCTTTTAAAGGAATAGGCGCAGCGCGCAGCTTCTGCTACTACTGAGACTGCTTTCGGAGTGCGGCGAATTGTCGAAGCGTTGAACCGCCTACTATTTAATTTTTCTTTGTAGAAGCTCTAAACTCCAAACTCTGAAGCGTAACTAAGGTTGGTTTACGCAGATTGTCAAAAAGAACAAAATGTACGAGGAGAGTCTACATTTTGTTCTTTCTGTTTGGCGAAAATTAACGATTATGGGAATGAGCGTGATCTTTTCCTGCAGGCTCTTTATTAGGCTCACGGATATGCTTAGAGATGAGACGTGTCAATTCAAACATATCAATTGGTTGAGTTGAGCCTAATACCTTTGCTAACAGCTGATCAGGATTGATTACACGCTTGTTTTTTTGATCTTGCAAACGATGACGTTTAATGTAATCCCAAACTTTTTGGGTAATCTGCGTCCGTGTAATTTCTGAAGACCCTACGATTTGAGCTAATTCCGGTGTTACGTGAACAGGCTTCATAAACGCAGATGGCTTCTTTTCTTTTGTTGTCATACCCTTCTCCTTAAAATAATTCAGGTCTTTTCTCAGAATTTTTTAGGAAAGCACCCTCACCTCAAGTGCTGACGAATGTTTTAGAGCGATTTCCCTCTAACTGCTAGTCTGTTCTTTTATTCCTGTGTTGAATTAATAGTCAAAGTAAAATTCAAAAAAAAATTTCTATTGCCTAGGACTAAATCGGAAAAAATAGGCTTTTTCCCAGAAAATTTCCCAGAATCAGCCCAAAGAACACTGGATAAAATTGCACTTAACATCCTGACATGAAACAATACAAATAAGTAAGCCTATAGCCAGGAGTTAATAGTATGAGCTCTTCTCTAACAACTCCCTCTCTTAACGCACACCTCCAACAAGCTCGAAACCTTTTAAATCTAGTGCAGGGTACTGATGAGGAAAAGGAGGGTCTTTTAGACCAGATTCCTTTTCTAGAAAACTTATACTGCCAACAACCCTTTATCAAAGGTCTTTTAGCCAAGCTTCCAATCGAACAGCGCGTCGCTTTTAAGTCTTTCGTCGCACTCAATCCTCCTCCACTTCTTTTCGATTCTCAAAATAAATCTTCTTGGCAACAGTTTTTTCAATTTCTATTCGAAATTGATCGCTTTTATAAGCCTATTGGAGGGTTAATCGGCTATTATATCACTGTCTTAGATCTGTTTAATGCACAACAGCAAAACAAAAGCTTCGATGCTTCTTCCCTCTTGTTCCACACGCCTCCCTCCTTAGACCTTACAAAAGAGTCAGCTCTTACGCATGAGGCAGTCAGATGGGGGATTGAGGCTCTTCCTTGCCTAGCCTTGGTAGCTCCTATAGGTGGCGCTGGAGAGCGTCTCGATCTGCATGATCCGATCACAAATGAGCCGCTGC
>CAZZJE010000029.1:0-14299 GCA_964654295.1 uncultured bacterium
CGAGGCGAGCAAAAAAGCGGCGACAAGTCGCCGCACTCCATATACTCTTTAGCCTGCGCTACATCACTTGTATTTCAGGTATGTGCCGCATCTGCAGCCAAGTGGCCCATGGCACTCAAATACTCTTTAATGCCTAACAGTGTATGTGTCTCTAGAGAAAGCTCTTTTAAACCACTGGAGAAGCCTTCCATCTCTTGGATGAAAATGTCGCGCGCCTGTTCAATGCCCCAGATCGCTGCACTATTGATTGTGCGACCCTTTTCACAATCCTCTTTATAATCTCCAAAGTCATCTGCTATTTGGAAAGCCATTCCAAAGTGATTAGAGACTTTTTTAACTAGAGGTAATTTTGCTGGATCGCCACCTCCATACAGCCAACCGGTAATAAAGGAGATTTCAAACAGAGTCACAGTCTTTTTATAGAGCACCTCGCGCAGAGTTGCATCAGATAAATTGGGAGGATAGAGATCTAAAAACTGCCCACCCGTCGCTCCTATAATTCCTGTACAGCAGCTCACCTCTTCTACAGCGATTAATGAGCGTGTAGCAGCCTCATTAGCAAAAGGCAAGGATGAGCTGGCAATCTGACGTGCATTTCGGGCAAGGGCTTCATACCCAGCTGAAATAAGAGCATAACTAGCCAATAGAGCAACCGCTTCATCATAGGCGCGATGGAGGGCGGGGCGCTGTCGTCTCTCTATCTCATCATCCATGCAAGGTAGGTCGTCAGCGATCAGAGAAGCGGTATGGAAATATTCGATTGCCAAAGCTGCCAATACCACATCGCTGGCATAGCCTAATCCCTCTCCAACCATGAGAACTAAAGCTGGTCGAAAGCGCTTTCCTGCACCTAAAAGAGCATATTCACACGCCTCTTTTAAGCGATTTTGTGGGCCAAAATGAACAAGCTGCTGGCGTAAAGAGCGTTCAATCGTATGTTGGTAAGGTTTAAGCAAATCACCTAAGCGTTCAACGGATGATACAGTAGCGCTCTCTCTCATAAACTTATGACGCCTTTTAATTGAATTAGTTAAACAACCATCATACGTTCTTTTCATCTTATTTCACAGAATTAATGCATAGATCGGCTTTAATGAAAGATGCAAGTAAGCAGACCAAAGATGACTAGAACAGCACCAATCCCTTTTCTTAATGAGACAATGGTCTCTTTACTTAGCCTCTGACCAATTCGCGTTGCAATAGATGCTAAGAAGATCCACCAGATGAGAGAACCAATAAACACTCCACTAATAGAGAGAAGGGTTGACATCCAATCCAAGCCTTCATTGCAGTCGTGAAACATACTAAAGAGTGCAACAAAAGCTAATATAGTCAATGGATTGGCTAAGGTGAGTAAAAAGGTAGAACCTAAGACCGTGAATCCATCGGAGTAGGGGCGATAGGGAACTTCAATCGAAGGCACATTGGCATAGTAATAGATTTGAATCCCTAATACAGCGACGACTAACCCTCCGCTAATTTGAAGCAGAGTGCAGTGTGAGTGCATCCAATCTGTAATCACATTGACTCCGCTGCCTGCTAATGCACTAAAGCAGGTATCGGCCAAAGCTGCACCTAAGCCCGCCATAAGAGCATACATAAAACCGCGCTGCAATGCATATTGGATGCATAACATCCCGATGGGTCCAACGGGAGCAGACACCATGACTCCCATTAAAATTCCTTTGATCAGCGCTGTCATCACACGTCGGCTCCTTGAAAGTCGGCGAATCTAATCTTCGTCCGCCATTGCTCCTTTTTTGGGGCCAATGATGAGGAAATTTGCATCATAGGTCAAGATACCAAGTAAAATAGCGCAAATTGCTCGATCGATACTGACTGCATATTTTAAATTGGCCGAATAGGGGTTTTTCTGAAAAGGATCGGCCACATAGATCTCTTTTGTCAAAACATCATATCCTGATAACACGACAAAATGGCCTTCTGGCTCTCCTTTAATATCATCGCTCAACTGGCCTTCGCCTGCCAGTTCACGCATGTGATGATAAAGAAATGTCGAGCTAAGCCCAGTTAAGATGGGAATCTTTCTGGTTAAATATTTACGAATCAGCTGTCTCGTCAGGTCCTGAAAACGAATTTCTCCACCTAGCTGCAAAAACTCCTGATAAGCCCGTGTGGCAAACCAGAGCTTCTTATTATTTTTGCTCTCAGCCTGCTGCTGCAACTTCTCGCTAAGCTCTTCTGGTGGAAGGGGCTTTGGCTCAAACCATGTTGGATCAAACACCTGGAGATTATAGGTGAAAATTTTAGCCGGATAGCCCCGTTTTAGGGCATGGCATGCTAATATAACAGCTAAGGTTCCGCCACCCTCTAAACTTTGGATTTCACGAATGATGTCAAATAGGTCGACATCTTCTCCATAGTAGCGATAAACAGCATGAAGGCATGTAGGACCGCATGTTACTTCAGTAGGCTGTGGAAGCATGTCGATTGACAATTCTTCTTTCATGACTCTGCCTTAACTCTTGATCCCCTTAAATTTAATCTCTATGTAACATAAGAGAGGCTTTTAAGGAAGCGCTTAGCGCGTGCTGAATTTTGCTTGCGGCAGACCGATCAACAAGTAGTCCCTGACTGATCTCTAATTCAAAGCCGGCATATTCTTCAGCGGTATAGCGCTTTCTCAAGGCCGTTGGCAAGCCGTCTGCCTCTCCTCGATAGGGATTGTTTAAACGGATCCTATATTCAGGCAAAAGCTGTTTTAGCTGCTTCTGCCAATCTCTCGCCCAAGTCTTTTCTAGTGAGCGTTTTGGATCATAAAGCAGTCCAATATCCACATTGCGCACTTGACCATCTAAAACGGGGGTAAAAGAGTGTACAGCTAGATGCAAGAGAGGAGGTTTCTGACGGATCAGTTGATCAACCGCTGCCTCCACTTTCTGGCGATAGGGAAAATAGTAATGTTGTAAGATTTCTTTCTTCTCTTCAGGCGATAAAGGCTTAGTGATCGCTGAAAAAAGTTGGGGATGGTTGAGAGAGCGATTCGCTTCGACCAGCAAGCGTGACCAGTTGCAAGCAAAGAGGGGCAGATTAAAATCGGAACTTAGCCCTTTAGCAATCCCTAAAGCTCCAGGATCCCATCCTCGATGAGACGCTAAAAGGGCTGTATGCTCCTTGAAAAGAGCTTTCCACTTATCTGGCAGCTTGTTACCCGCATGCTCACAACTAATCAATAAGCTAGCAAACACAAGAGCCTCTTAAGTTTAAGGAATAAAAAGCTTTCCCTCTTGAAGCGCTTGACAGAGCTGCCGATAAACTTTTTCCTGCGCCTGCTTTTCACGGCTGTGCGCTCCCAAAGCACGTAAGATACGTGTTGCCAGCGTGCCCTCTTTTAAAATCTTCTGTAAAGTGGCATCGTGCTGCTCCATCCCAGGCTTACGGCAGCAAGTGGAGATCAAATGGTGCCACAGATCTTTCATGCGGCAAGGAACAGCCCCTTGCCATCCCAGGGCTTGAAGATAATCTGGCTCTTCAATGATCGCCTCTTCAGCTTCTGCTGAGGCGCGATCTAATATCTTTTTTAATAGCTTTTCATGTAGCATGTTTAGCTGATCTATCGAAACCCAGCGCTCTTCTGCCAGCTCTTGAACAACCTGAGTAACCGCATAAACAATTGCCAAATCGGCTTTTGGAGACTCCTGAATATCAATTAAACGAATTTCAATGGAGCCCCTATTAAAACGAGCAATGGCTCCCCTAGCATTTAGCCATTCATGCTGAAGAATTTTTTTGGGATCATGAGGCGCAATTTCTCGATACATGCGCTGTAAAATCTGCTCTTCATAGGCTTCTTGCGAAGAGACTACTTCAGGGATAATGTCGCCATTGACACTTGGAATCTTTTTACTATTTCCACGATAAACTTTTAGGCGAGTATCTTTGTATCCTGTCGGCACTCCATCTGCTATAGGAGAGCTGGCGGCAATGCCAGGAAGGATTGGCAGCACAAGACGGATCGCTGCATGCAAACGAGCAAATTCCGCATCGTTGCTAAACGGCAAGTTGATATGCGTGCTCTGCAAATTTGCCCATCCATGTCCACGGCAGTCGAAAATGTTATTGAACGCTTCATAAACAAAGTTATGTTCATGTGGCCATAGGCGCATTTCATGGTTTGGATTCATCCAAGGATGCATCGCTGATGGCATCAGGCAAGCGTCAAAAGCTTCTAACCGCCCATTGGCTTCGACGACCTCTTTCTGAAACGCCTGTTCTACTCCATTGAGCTGCTTAGTTGGCTCTGTTGTCTTAAATTCAAGAACATGGAGAGCTAGCTCATTGGACCAGCTGATAGGATCTTTTTCCCAATCGGAAACAAACTCGCCTGTAACCGCACGCATCAACTGATCTGTAATTGGCATCACATCGAGCGAGTGACGATTTACAATCATATACTCTAATTCGACGCCATAGACTTGAAAGAGATGATAGGGATAAGCTCCCTTTTTGACCTCTGGATCGGCCGCAACTGCATCTTCACTCATCGCAATACGATTCCCATTTTTTTATTTTCTACTTTGAATAGCATCATACGCATGATCTGCATGTAAAGGTGATCTTGCAACACCTGATCTTCAATTCCAGAGTCGATGCTTGGATTATCGTTAATCTCTATCACATAACAGTGCTTATCGATCTCTTTGAGATCGACGCCATAGAAGCCATCTCCAATCAAATTAGCAGCCTTCACAGCCGTTCGAATAACCGCTCGCGGTGCCTGTTCTAATGGAATGGTTTCATAACGTCCGGTCACTACCTTGCCATTGGCATGGTCATAAATTTGCCAATGGTTGCGCGCCATATAATATTTACAGACATAGAGCGGTTGTCGATTAAAAATGCCGACACGCCAATCAAACTGAGTCGGAACAAACTCTTGTGCTAGCAGCAGGTCAGAACGATCAAATAGCTCCGCCTTTTTTTGTTCTAGCTCTTCCGCCGAGCTGATTTTAACGACCCCTTGAGAAAAGGAGCTATCGGGCTGTTTTAAGATAAGGGGAAACCCCAATGTCTCAGGAGCTTGCGAGAGGCGCTCTTGATCTAAAATGAGAGTCTTTGGAATCGGAATATGATGCTTCTCCATCAGCTCCGCCAGATAGACCTTATTGGTGCATTTCAGAATCGATTCAGGATCATCGACAACGATCAACCCCTCCGCAACGGCTCTTCTCGCAAAACGATAGGTGTGGTGGTTGACGCCTGTTGTTTCACGAATAAAGAGGGCATCAAATTGTGCGATGCGGCCAAAATCCTCTTTTTGAATAAACTCTGTGTTGAACCCTAACGTCTCTGCCGCCTTGGCAAACTTCTGCAACGCTTTCTTGTCAGATGGGGCATGAAGCTCGTCAGGGTTATGTAAGATGGCTAAGTCATAGCGCGTGCTATTCTTTTTTGGAAGAGAGGAGCGTTTACCAGCAAAGTACTCTTTAGCCCGCTCTATCACAAAGTGGCGATGATCCTCTGGAATATCGCTACCGGCAATAGGCGTGATGGATCGCAAATTCCATTTTTTGGAGTCGCGCACGAAGTCAGCTTGCAAAAGAGGCGCCTGAAACTCTTTATAAAGGTGAGTGGCTAGGCGGTCGTAGCGCTTGGCTAAATTCTTTCCAAAATAGATGCTTAAGACAAAACGGTCGCCCTGAATTTGATGTAGGCTGCGTTGAATCAGCTCATCCAGCTCTTGCGAGATGAAACGGATCATCGTAGGCGACTTTAAGTCCTGGATAACAGTTAGATTAGGCTGTGGTTTATGCCCACGTGCACTGGCAAGCAGAGAGACATAATAGCCCGATGTTTGGTAGCGATAGGAACGGCAGAGGTTGATTACCTTGACATTCCGGCAAGCGCTGTAACGGCCGTCCATCAAATAGGAGCGTGCCTCTACAATTTCGACCCCCTCTATTTCTAGAGGCCAATCCTTGAGATTATTTACAACGACAAAAGTTTGCATCTGTGCTCCTTGGAGAGCTCTACTTTTTCACGGGACCGACACCAATATTGAATCTAACTATAAAGTTAGGGGAACATAGCGAGAGCTTCGGCTCTTGTCAAAATAAAGATAGCGGTTACTCTAAGCTTTTTCATTCATTTTTTTAATTAAAGCAAATCAGTCCCAAACCCTTGCAATTGATAAGATTTAAGCTATTGATATTAATAGTTTTACGCAAAAATTCAAGAGTTTCCATATTAATGATGGCATGCCCCTCTATTTTGCTCAACCCAAACCAACAAAAAAATTTAAAAAATGAAAGATGAAGCAAAGAGTTAAGTGACATTAAAGGCCAACCACCAATTGAATCCTTGGATCTTGCTGACAGTTAGGACTAATATACTTATATGCTTCGAGGTCCCTTTCTACAGCGATTAATGCAAGCTCTGGATCATCTTTCATCGCATCTGATGCATGCTTGATCGCTAAGCCATTCTGCTGGATTGCTGCTGAGACAATCATAAAATCATTTTTTAAACTATCTGATGCATATCGAAGCGCTAAGCCATCGACACAAACAATAAGATAGACCGCTGCTTTATTACTTCTCAAATCTTCCGAAGCATATTGAAACGGGTCATTCGAATGCTGCGCCTCGTACCTATCAAAATTCGCTCGATATTCATCAGACTGGCGTAAGTTTTCATAGTTATAATTGAATTTTACATAGGCTGAGACAATGTCAAAAACGTCATCAGAATTACTTTTTATGCTCTGAGAAGCATATTGAAAAGAGCTGCTATTTTGTAATGCAGCCTTTTGGACAATTTTAAAGTCGCTTTTTAACTTTTCTGAAGCATATTTAAGTGCCAAACCGTTCTCTTTAACTGCTGCCGAAACAACTTCGAGATCATTTCTCAAGTTTTTAAATCCCGAGATAAATGTAGGCGCGCAGTTCCAAAAAGGTTCTAAGAATTTTAAGTAGGGAGAATTAAAAACAACTTTTTCGGGGAAAACTTGAAGCGCTAATCCATTTTTTTTGACGAGCTCTAAAGCAACCTCTCGATTATTTTTAAATTTGGGGGGCAGCCTACGAGCAAAAGCGATCACCTTCTCTTTACTAAGCTTTCTAATCTCTTCTAAGAGAGGTGTCAGCTCAGCTGCTAAAGCAATTTGAGCATCTACCTGTAAATCTCGGGAGAGAACTTCGAGAGCTTTCCCATTCTTACTAACTAGCTTTAATGCAATTTCCCGATCATTTTTAAAACGGTTATCAAGCGATAAAAAGTAATCAATCACTCGATCGGCTGCCGTTTTGTTGATCGTTTTAATCACAATTGAGCGCTCTGCTATTGAGATCAATTCCGGATCATTTTTTAGATTTTCCGAGGCGTATTGAAGAAGATCCCCATCTTTTTTGATTAGCTCTATCACTAATTCGCGATTGCTCTTTAACTCATCAGGCGCTTCTGAAAAAAGCCGGCCATCTCTTCTGAGAGCAACTAATAGGATCTTCCGATCATTTTTTAAATAATCTGGCTGTGAGTTCATAAAGCTAATGAGATGGGCCTCTGCATCCTTTTCAGATAGTTCATTGATGTACTTAATAATTTTCTCTCTTTCATTAACCAGTTTAATTGCATTAATCCCCACATAAGCGTTGGAATCTGTTCTTAATTGCTGGTAACCTTCTTCTTTATCCGGATGCCCATAGCTAATTAGCTCATCGACTGTAAGACTTAAAATTTCTTCTCTAGTTACATATTTTTTTAGATAGAGGTAGTGTGTAATCACCGACTCATGGCTATATAAAACTTCTAATTTCCAGTTGCCTCCTATCCGCCCCTGCTTCTTCTCTTCTTCTAGAAACGAAACTAAATCTTGAGTTGACTGGATTTTTTGCGCGGCTTTCTCTTGCAAAGGTTTTAATAGCTTGGTTAATCCTTCTCGACTTTTGTTATTCAAATGATTTTCAAGTAGTTGTATTTGACGCTCCTTTTCTTGCTCTTCTGGGGTCATCTTCTCTAACGCTTGAATCTTCTCTTGAACACAATCCGTAATAACCGCACAGAAATCAGCATACCTACTTTCATCTTGCACCCAAGAGCCTGGATCGTCTAGAAGCTCTTTTAGTGCTTTTACACGATCTTGTAAGGAAGAGGGAATGGAACTAGCTGAAGACTCGGAATTACTATCCGGAAGGAGCGTCTTTAATGCAGAGACGATCACTTCCGGTTTTTCAGATAGGGAAAGCTCGTTTAGTTGATTTAACGCTAAGTTGCGATAAAGGCCGCCATCGCGAGAAGTAAATCCATGAAAATTGATGGACATAAATAAACTTTTGTTTAAATTGCATTCAATTTAATTATAAACAAAAGTCTATTTGTTAAAAAAATTAAAACAATAAATAAATTATTAAGATTTTACAAACAAAACTATTTCAAAAGACATCTAAAAATAAGGCCTAATTCTAGGTATTGTCGCGGGAGCGACAATACCTAGAATTAGGCCTTAAACCAACAATAACCTTAGCAATTTTTCAACCCACAAAATCAGCTTAAAAACTGAATTTTCTTGATCCAAACATCTATTTAACAGTTGTCTGTTTAGCTGTATCTAGGTGGAATACTTGAAAGACAGGTGACAAACTGCTGGCGACACCAGAGTTCGAATTCTCGACCTATTTCTAAGGAAAAATAACCTTCCCAGCCAGGAGTCTGAAGGGCGCTCGATAAAAAGGCTTTGTTATGATCGCGCAGCTGGATCAACATATCATGATAGCGCAGAGGCCCGTTTTCGCAATTTTGGACCTTTTTTGCATGAGCTAAATAGATACGAGTGAATACTTTAACCCACTTTTCAACATCTTTTGGGCCCCACATCTGATGAACACGGGGAAGAGAAGCGGAAAAATCCCATAATAGGCCCAATCTCTTTTGCTCTTCAGCTGCTGTGATTAGGTCCACTGCTAATTTTTCAAATCGTGAATGATCATCTTCACAGATAGAACCAATGGCACAGATGGTGTCGAGCAATAATTCTGAAGATAGATCACTTCTTCTAAAAAGACCTCTAAATAGAGCCATAATTTGATGGTCGCTGCACTGCTGTAGAAGGAGCTGCAGGCGGAAAGCATTGTATGAACTTGCGTTATCGAGAGAAAATCCCCTTTTCTCCTCTGCACATAAAGCCACGCGTTCTGGAGCTAAGTTAGGCAAAATATCTTTACAGCTGTCTAATAAGCTTCCTGTACAATATTCCGAATGAAACCGACTTGAAAATTTGGCAAGTGAATCTTCTAACACTGGTTTCGCATTGGGACTAAACACATAAGGAACAGGGTTTTTTGCTTGATAAGCCCACATACGCCCTTGATCCGCTAAAACTGGAACAGATACCAGCCACTGACGCGTGCAGCGCTTTGCTAAGGTGGTAGAGGAGTATAATCCATTGCTATGAAAGAGGTGATAAATGCATTCGTTCAGCAGCTTCCAATAACGGCAAAAGCAGATTTTCCAGCGACTACAAAAGGTCATTTTTGCATTCACATAGATTTTTTCGCGATGCGAGAGCGACATTCTCATTAAAATTTTAGAAGCGCGAACTGCTATCTCTCCATCTGTCGGCCGGGCGTCAGAAATTAACTTGGAAGAAATGGAACTGATTTTACAGAAGCTGACTTTGCTGTAAGGCGAATTTTTATGAAGATATACAGGATCAACTAACACATAAGAGCGGCTCTTTTTATGATAAGCAATCAATGCATGCTTACCTGTCTGAAAATCAGTTTCAGAAGCACCTTCTAATAATTGAGTCCATTGCTGTAAATTTAAAGTTTTTGCCAGGATAGCTTCCATACTTTAGCCTTAAAATAGTAAAATCAACAAATCAAAGCGCATTATAAGAAAGAATAATTAAGATCATTTAAAGTTTATAAAGAAATTTTATGCCAAAAGCTATCTTTTTCTCGCTATAAAGCTATTGTCAAAAACTCTTTCTCAGGTTAAGCTGCAGCCGGCTCTACAGATCTCCTAGAACTTAATGGTGAAAAATGGAAGCGATACATATTGTAGGTGGGAAGCCGTTAAAAGGCGAAGTGCGTGTGGCTGGAGCAAAAAATGCCATGACTAAATTGCTTGTTGCCTCTCTACTTTCCGACAAACGTTGTCGCTTTTATAACGTTCCCAATATTGGGGATGTTGAAATCACCGTCAACTTCTGTAAAGAGATTGGCATGCAGGTCTCTTGGGACCGCGAAGCAGGCATCATGGAGGTCATTACGCCCGAGTTAAAAACCTCTTATGTTCCGCAACGCTTTTGTGGGGCTAACCGCATTCCCATTTTGATGATTGGAGCTCTGCTTGGCCGAACAGATGAAGATATCATTGTTCCTGTTGCTGGCGGCTGCCAGATTGGAGAGCGTTCCATCAATTTTCATATTCAAGCTCTTCAAAAATTAGGCGCTACCATTGAATATCGGGTTATGAAAAAGCAGGGAGCCTATTTTGCTCATGCTCATCATGGATTAAAAGGAACTGAGATTACGCTGCCCTATCCCTCTGTCGGAGCCACAGAAAACACGATCTTAGCTAGCATCACAGCTCGCGGCCATACAGTGATACGCAATGCCGCTATTGAACCTGAAATTGTTGATCTTATTTTATTTTTACAAAAACTTGGCGCCATTATCACCCTGGATGTCGATCGTACAATTCATATCCAAGGCACCCGCCGCTTCTATGAAGTCGAGCATACTGTCATTCCTGACCGCATCGAAGCGGCGTCTTGGGGTATGGCAGCCATCGCTTCTAAAGGTTCCGTCCTTGTCCGCGACGCACAGCATCTCAATATGCTCACCTTTCTCAACAAAATTCGTGAAGTTGGCGGAGGCTTTGAGGTCTGCCGCGAAGGCATCCGTTTCTTCTACGACGGCCCTCTCCAAGGAAGCATTCATCTAGAAACTGACGTGCACCCAGGATTTATGACTGATTGGCAGCAACCATTTGTCGTTTTACTCACTCAAGCCAGCGGAACGTCAGTCGTTCATGAAACTGTCTATGAAAACCGGTTTGGTTACACAGAAACATTGATTGAAATGGGAGCTGACATCTCTCTATTTAAACAGTGCCTTGGTGGACGCCAGTGTCGCTTTGCCTCTCCTAGCCACTATCACAGCTTGATTGTAAAGGGACAGACAGCGCTCCAAGCCAAAGAAATTGTGATTCCTGATTTACGGGCTGGATTTGCTTATGTGATGGCTGCTACAATAGCCAAGGGAAAATCTAAATTAATTGGGCTACACCTTTTACAACGCGGCTACGAAGCAATTGTAGAAAAGTTAACCAATTTAGGTTTAGATCTTTCTATAGAATCAGATGCCGATGAGGTAGCGGGGGAACCTGCTGCACACAAAGTTTCGGCAGAAGCTGTATTAACTAGTGTCTAATCTTTATTTGAAGCCTTTTTCATGTCCTCTTTGTCTCCGTGGCAGCAGCAACTGCGCCACAATTTTACCCAATGGGAACGCTTAGCTGATTTTTTAGAGCTTTCCAACGAGCAGCGTTCTCAAATTCACCCCTCCCCTCAATTTGTTCTAAATCTCCCACGACGCCTTGCGGAAAAAATCGTTAAAAAAACTCTCGATGACCCTATCCTCAGACAATTTCTACCTTTAAAATTAGAAGCTGCCGAGCAGACAAATTTCTCTTTAAACCCTGTACAAGATGAATGCTTTGCTCGAAGCAGCAGTCTCTTACAAAAGTATCAGGGACGCGCTCTTTTGATTCCATCCAGCGCCTGTGCCATGCATTGTCGCTACTGCTTTAGGCAAAATTACCCCTATGAAAAAGGCAATCGCCTTTTTGAAAAAGAGCTCGCTATTATCTCTGAAGATTCTTCTTTGCAAGAAATTATCTTAAGTGGAGGAGACCCTCTTTCCCTTCCCAATCCCCTCCTGCTTCCTTTGATTCAATCCCTCGCCGCTATTCCTCATCTTCGCTTACTACGTATTCACTCCCGATTTCCTATGGGAATCCCAGAAAGAATTGATCAGCCCTTTTTAGATGTTATCGAACAGTTAAATATTCCCGTCTGGTTTGTCCTCCACGCCAACCATGCTGCTGAATTTGACGCTGAGATCTTTGAACGTTTAAAAGCTTTGCGAAAAGTAGGGGCAATTATCTTGCATCAGGCTGTTCTCCTACAGGGAGTTAATGCCGACGAAAAGAGTCTATTCAACCTCTACCAATTATTAGTGAATCATGGCATTGTACCCTATTATCTCCATCAACTCGATCGGGTAGAAGGGGCGATGCATTTTGAAGTTCCAATAGAAAAAGGTAAGCAGCTGATCGCGACACTGAGAACGAAACTTCCCGGATACGCTATTCCGCGCTATGTTGCTGAAATTCCAGGGGAGCTTCATAAAACGCCTTTGTGAGATCGGCAGCCTTGCAGGTTAAAGCCTGCAAAAACAAGCTCAGGCTAAAGCCTACGCTACAATCCTGCGAAATAGGTTAGTATGAAACGCATCTATTTGGCCTTACTGCTTCTTGTCCCACTGAGCCTATTAAGTCTCTATCTGGCTCTGGTTGCAAATAATCCCTATTTTTCCCATCTCTTGGAATCCAAAGGCAAGCCTAAAACAATCCCTATAGCACTCCTATTTTTCATCGAAAAGGAGTTACAGCAGCCAGAGGTCTGGAAAGCTTTTTTAGAAAACTCGGAAGCCAACAACCTCTTTCGCGTCTACCTCTACACAGACCAAGAGGTTGATGATCCTTTTTGGAAAAAACGTAAAATCAATCGTCAAGTACCCTATAACGACTCTTCTCATATGGTTGTTTGGCATGCACTACTTCAAGAGGCTCTAAAACAGCGAAACATCAAACAATTTGTCTGTCTAACGGAGGATTGCGTTCCAATAAAAACGCCCAGAGAGGTTTATGAAGCTCTTTCTAATCAAAGTCAGCAAACTGTAATGGCTATTAATCAAGCAGAATATCATAAAAATCACTTTGGAGTAGCATTTGGATTTATGCCCGAAGAGCTTTGGCAAAATGAGGAGTGGGTAGTTTACAATCGCGATCATGCGCAAATAGTTGCTCAAGATAACGCTTGGGTTATGCATTCCTATCTCTATCCTTATGGCCACTTCTATTTTCCCTCCACTTTTTTGGCGATGAAAGGAAAGTTAAACCAAATAAACAACCACTCTTTCACTCTCTTTCTTCGCCGAGACCAGGAGCCAAAAGCTGGACTGCATCTATTTCAAGAGGCTGATGAACTAGTTCTTCAACTTTTAAAACAGGCAAAGGCAGATGCTCTTTTTTTAGCACCTGTTTCATCTAGTTTTCCAAAAGAGGAGCTGCTCGCCCTCTTCTCACCGCCTCCAATTCATCTAACAGCTGAACAGTCTGTTCAAATTGGAAAACATATCTGGCAGCGTGAATGCAGAGGCACGATAGAGGGGTTAACAAGCTGGAATAAAGGTGAAGAGTTTCCCTCGTTAGGCATCGGTCACTTTATCTGGTACCCAGCTAACTGCCAAGCCCCTTTTCAAGAGAGCTTTCCCTCCTTTTTAGCCTTTTTAGAAGCAAGAGGAAGAGAGCTGCCGCTTTGGTTAACGTCCAACTCTCCCTGTCCATGGAGCAGCCGTGAAGAGTTTAATGACAATCTGCAGTCACCAGCGATGCAAGAGCTGCGCACTTTGCTTCTGGAGACAATTCCCGAGCAGACCGATTTTATTTGTCAGAGACTAGAGGGTGCTTTATCTCGCATGCAGTTTGGGTTAAGTGCTGAAGAGCAGCGGCACCTCTTAACACAATATACACGGCTAACAAAGTCGGCTCGCAGCATTGAAGCGTTGATCGACTATATCCATTTTAAAGGAGAGGGCATCACCGCTTTAGAGCAGTATCGAGGTCAAGGCTGGGGGCTTAAGCAGGTGCTTTTGCAGATGCATGGAACCAGCGAAAAGATGGCTTTAGAAGAGTTTGTGAATGTTGCTAAAAAGATCTTAGAAAACCGAGTGAAGGCTTCTCCTCCAGAGAGAGGAGAGAAGCGCTGGCTTAAAGGTTGGCACCAGCGCTTAGAAAGTTATTTGAAAAGCTGAACTCAAACTTTTACTGCTTCAGCCTCTCTTAGTTCGGGAATGATGCGGGCTGACATTTTGAAAACGTCGGGACGGGAATGGATCCAATGCTGAACCATCATGGGATTGGTAAAGCGTGCATTCAACTTACACTCGACGATCTCATCTAAAATCTCTCCATGCTCTTGTTCCATGCGTTTTGCCCACTTGGAAATCTCTTTCCCATTTGCTCTATCGATTTTTTCGCACTGCTTTTC
>CAZZJE010000030.1:0-13323 GCA_964654295.1 uncultured bacterium
AATCTAATTTTAAAAAAACTGGATAAGGCTAAGGCCTTACGGCCTGGCCTAACAAAACACTCGGTTACTAAATTTCCTCTGCGTAACTTGAATTTTGCAATTACCTCTGAAGCCTACGCTAAAAATCAATTTTATCCTTTTATCCGGCTACTCTTAGAGAGATAAAACGGATGCTATCTCCTTGACGCACCAGAATTAAGAGAGGCTTTCCCTTTTCCGTGGCCTCTAATTGCCTGTAAAACTCTTCAACATTTTGGATTTTTGTTTGGTTAACAGCCACGATTACAGCTCCCTTCTTTAGACCAGCAAAGGCAGCTGGGCTATTGGGATCGACACGCGTGATGATTGCACCCGTTTCATTGGCATATCCAAGTTTTTGAGCTGTGTCAGGGGTCAATGTTTCTACATCAAACCCCATCCGTTCGATCTGTTTTGGATTCATCCCCTGGCCGGGAAAGGCTCCCACTTCCACAGTTGCAATGAACTGTTTTTTATCGCGTAGGATTAAAAGCTGTAGAGCTGTGCCAGGATTCATCATTGCGACAGCATTGCGTAAAGCAGTAATATTAGTCACAGGACGATCGTTATATTTTAAGATAATGTCGCCTTGCTTTAATCCGGCTCTTTCGGCTGGAGAGTTGCTTAAGACTTCCGCGATTAAAGCCCCTTCGATTTTATTTAAACCAAAAGCTGCCGCCAAGTTTTGGTTGATAGGCTGCATATTGATTCCAATGAAGCCGCGGCTCACTTTTCCGGCGGAGAGCAGTTGATCAACGACATGTTTAGCGATATTACTAGGAATAGAAAATCCAATCCCGATATAGCCGCCATAGCCTGAATTGCTAACAAGAGCGGTGTTAATACCAATTACAGAGCCGTCGAGGTCTAATAGAGGTCCACCAGAATTACCCTTGTTAATAGCAGCATCTGTTTGGATAAAGTCTTCAAATGTGGCGATATCGAGGTTATTCCGCCCTTTTGCACTGACAACGCCAACAGTTAAAGAGGCTTGTAAGCCTAATGGGTTGCCTATGGCCACGACCCATTGACCAACTTCTAAATCATCCGAGTTCCCTAAGGAGATATAGGGAAGAGGTTCATTGCTATCAATTTTAAGAACAGCTAAGTCGGTAGTAGGATCTTGCCCAACAATTCGCGCTTCAAACTCACGGCCATCATTAAGCGTTACTGTGATCTCTTTGGCATCTTTGACAACATGATTGTTAGTTAGAATATAGCCTTCGGATTTAAAAATAAATCCAGACGCTTGTCCGATAGCTGGCTGTGGGATGGACATTTGGCGGTTAAAACGTTTAAATGGGAGGAAAAATTGCCGCCAATGGTCATCTTCGAAAAGATCGCTTTGATCATTAAACTGATCATCCAGTGAGAAGTAATTGATTGTACGTGTCGACGGGGCAGTGATCCGAATGGCAACGACAGCAGGAATTGCCTTTTTAGCGACGGAAGTAAAATCTGTAGCCCCGCTCTGCAGTGAAGCTCCCGCAGCATATGCATTTACAGGAATGATTGAGCTGCATAGGGTTGTCAATAGAGCTAAAGAGTAGTAAGCAATTTTTAGTTTTGATTGAAAGAAAAGAGAGAGTTGTTTTTTCACAATCATAGCTCCTTGCTTGTCTTAGGTGTTAAGAAAACAGACGTTTTACATTTTAAGGATTTGCTCTCCAAACGTCAACAGGGAGACTTCTTATAACGGGTGACGTTGCCTGAAAGTTTTCAAGTGCGCGGCAGATCAATAAAGCGCCTTGCTCCATACGCTCTAAATCAAAATGCTCGTTAGGTGCATGGATGTTATCACTGTCTAGCCCCAAGCCTACAAAGATCGCTTCCGCGCCAGCAACCGAAGCTAGCTCTGCCGTAATGGGGATAGAACCGCCGGAGTAAATATAGGTACATGGCTTATGATAAACTTCTTGATAAGCATCCGAAAAAGCTTTTGCAACGGGAGAGTCTGCTTCGGCTCTCATTGCTGTTCCAAAGCCAGCTCGCAGAGTTGCTTTAACAGTGGCACCGACTGGTGCTTGGCCTTCTAAATAGTTACAAACGAGCTCTCCTACCCATTTTGGATCTTGGTCGGGGACAAGGCGGCAGGAGATTTTTGCCTTTGCAGTGTGTGGGATGACAGTTTTAAAGCCATCTCCCTGGTAGCCACCAGAGATGCCGTTGATCTCAATTGTTGGACGTAGGCCAATACGGACAAGAGGATGCATGGCGCGTTCGCCACCGTTGAGCGGAATATCTTTACCCCATTGCGACTCTTTAGGGATTGAGGTCAGAATAGAGCGGCGGATCTCATCGGAGACAGGGAGAACCTGTTCATAAAATGATGGAATAGCGATTGAACCATCAGGACGATGGAGTCCTGATAAGATGTTAACAAGGACATGGATTGGGTTGAGAGCGGCTCCGCCATACATTCCAGAGTGCAGGTCAGCTGAAGCGCACTTGACTTCTAAATCAATTGTGACAATTCCGCGTACACCGAGGGTCAAAGCGGGAGTTTCTCGGTCGATCAGACCAGAGTCTACGACAGCAATCGCGTCAGCTTGAAGCCTGCGGCGCATGTCGTAGCGTTTAATCAGTTTGCCTAAGTTAGGGCTACCGACCTCCTCTTCGCCTTCGATAAGTAACTTTAAGTTAGGAGGCAATTTTCCATGCAGCTCTTTATAAAGTTTGATGCCAAGAAGGGTATAGTAGCATTGGCCTTTGTTATCTTGAGCTCCGCGCGCGTAGATGGTCGAGCCCTCTTGGCGAGGCTCAAAAGGAGGAGAGCTCCACTCCTCTAAGGGATCGACCGGCTGTACATCGTAGTGATTATAGAGAAGAAGCGTTGGCGCGCTGGGGTTGCGTTCAGGAGATTGAGCTAACAGCACGGGAGCGCCTTCGGTCTGAACAGACTCTACGGAAAACCCGAGCTTTTCCAGCTCCTTTTTCAGCCATTCCGAACAATTTTTGAGATCAGCGGCATGTTCTGGCAGGGCACTGATGCTTGGAAAGCTTAAAAATTCGAAGTATGAGGAGATCTCACTCTCAATTTGATTCTTTAACCTTTTATTTACATTTTTCAAATTTTTTTCCTGAGCTTGCTTAGGCATATCCCCTCTCTTACTACAACCTATTGAAGGTTATCTTCTCTACTTTTTTCAATCTTGTCTAGCAGCAAATCTTTTTGCTAAAACTAAAAATCTATTCGATCATTAGCTTTTTCTTCAGGAGTTAGAGGGACAAGCTCATGAAACGTGTAACTCCAAGAAATTGGACCAGGATAAGGCTTTGGTTTAGGTTCTGTGGTGACTTCCAATTTATATTGTTGCGTGCGAAGAATAAATCCGTTAGAAGTTTTTGTAATCGACCGGATCATCTGCGCGCTATCAAGTTTTTGGCCCAACTGAGGATCTTTCAAAAGCCCTTGAAACTCATCAATACTTGAATAGAGAGGCGGCAGAGCGCTAAAGAGCGTGGAAGAGCCGATTAGCAAGAGAGCAACAAGGGAAACTGTTATCTTTTTCATGACAAACCTTCTGTTAAGAATGGGATATTTAATAAATAGAATCTTTTTCAGTTTAATGCAAAACAATTGAACTCATCGTGATTTTTATGAAATCAAATATTGTCAAAAAATTATTATATTTATACATCGGTTTTATAACAAATGCATGCTTTTTTCTTTATGCAGAAGAGCAGAAGAATGAATCATTAAACCACGTTCACATCAGCAAGTATTTAAATTTTGAGGCTGAACATAAAAGTCCTGTCGAAGGAGAGATCAACACTAGAACCAACGACTATAATTGCATCGCGTTGGAAGGGAGCAAAAGCTTTAAGGTTGACTCTCTTTTACGTTATGCCTTTTGGTCGGGAAAAGGAGAAGTTTCTCTCTCTCCAGTTTCCAGAAAGAGCGCTGCTAAAAAGGAGCAAGAGGCAACTGTTGGAAAACCTCAGCAGATTCTTTCAAACTATGGAGCCAAATTAACCATTGGCATTGATTATTAATGTCCATTTTTTGATTAAGTGAGTTTATGTGGTGGGATGACAGTTTTACACTTACACGCTTTTGCTTGCTTGGGGGATGGATCGCTTTAGCCTCTCTCATCATTTTTTTAAGTGCACGACCCACTTTAAATCTAATTTCCAAAAAGCAGACAATGAACCGCTCTTATGATGGCTTGCACCTTGTGAGCACCTATGGAGCTCTTGGAAGCATTAGCCAAGTGCGGCATGAGTTGATCTTCGAAGGCACAGATCGTTCAGACTATCTAAGTCCGGATGCTGTTTGGAAAGAGTATGCGTTTAAAGGAAAGCCTGGAGACCCCGACGCCTGCCCACCACTTGTGGCTCCCTATCACCATCGTTTAGGATGGCCCAAAGCCTGGTGGCGTCGCTCCTCTATGGGTATTTACTTAGACCCTGTTTCTCTGGAAACGGCGGGCTTGAAGAGGATCCTTAGGTACTATGATTGGCTACCCCGCTCAGAGAGGATTGGTCGATCTCGAGGGGTACCTCGGCCCAAAAAGTAGAACCTTGGCCCACAAAGCTTGAAAACCCTATTTCGCCTTGCATTAGCTCTACAAGCTGCTTGGTGATAGCTAGTCCAAGGCCACTTCCGCCAAAGCGGCGGGCAGTGCCTGCATCGGCTTGAGAGAATTTCTCAAAAATTAAGGGCTGTGTCTCTATTGGAATTCCTATTCCTGTATCTTTGACCTCTATGCGCAGATGGACATATTGAATATCTAAAAATTTGATAGAGAGCCGCAACCAAACGCTGCCTTTTTCAGTGAATTTGATGGCATTTCCAACTAAGTTGGCAAGAATTTGACGTAATCGTAAGGAATCTCCGATCACCTTTTCTGGGATGTCGTGATCGCAGGCGAAGTAGAAGGAGAGGCCTTTTTGCTCGGCTTGAGCCTGAAATAGCTCGTAGACATCTTTAGCCAGGGACTTGATAGAACAGCTGCCACGTTCAAGACGTAGTTTACCTGCCTCTATTTTAGAAAAATCGAGAAGGTCGTTGAGTAGATCTAATAGCAGCTTGCCAGACGAATGGATGCGTTTGGCATAATGCTCCTGTTTGGTCGTCAGTTCTGTATGAAAGAGCAGCTCTGACATTCCAATAATCCCGTTTAGTGGGGTACGAATTTCATGGCTCATGTTCGCTAGAAAAAGGCTTTTTGCCTGGCTGGCAGCCTCTGCCATCATCTTAGCTCTCTTGAGCTCCTCTTCGATCAAAACGCTTGCTGTAATATCTTCAGTAAACATCACCAAACCGCCAACTTCACCTCCCGCATATTTCCATGGATAGATCTCCCAGCGCAGCCATGTCACTTTGCCATCATGATGCAAAAAGCGATCGCGATCGACTTTGAAAATCTCCCCGCGCAGACAGGTATCGATAATTTTTAAAAAATCGGCACGAGAGAGAACTTCTGGCAACGTCTCGTAGAAGCTCTCTCCAATGATCATGCGGTCTTTGAGATGATAGATCTCTAGCCACCGCTGGCTAACTTTTAGATAGCGCATATTTAGGTCAAACATTGCAATAGCTGCAGGCGCGTGTTGAATGAACAGCTGGAGCTGCTCCTCGTTTTCTTTTAGAAGCTGCTCTGTTAGCTTTCTCTGTGTAATGTCTTTAAACATCAGCACAGCACCCACTGAGGTTCCCACTGTATTTAAGATAGGTGTCAATGTAAATTCAGCCGTAAAAGGGGTATTATCCCTCTTTTTGAAAATAACAGAGTCGGCTGTATAGACCTCTCCCTTTTGCATCGTATGAAGCATTGCGAGTTTAATATTTGTTTGTGCGGGATCTTTGGAGCTGGAGTAAAAAATAACGTTCCAGATAGGGTATTGATGCATTTCATCTAACGTATAGCCCGTCATGGCAGTAGCAGCGCGGTTAGCAAAGATCGTGTAGCCTTGCTGGTCGATGCCATAGATCCCTTCGCCTGCCGAATCCAAAATAAGTTGCAGACGACTAGCAAGGTGAAGCAGCTGCTCTTTATCTTCTTGGCGCTCTAGAACGCGGCTAATTTGAGAGCTCACGTTGGCTAAAAGAGGAAGTAGCTCTTGTTCAATCTTGGACGCGTCTGCTCTAAAGAATTCCAATACAGCAACCACTTGATCCTCTTTTAGAATAGGACACGCCAGGCCGATTTCAATTCCAGCTTCAAGAGCCGACTCTGCGCGTAAAAACCAAGTTTTGGAGGAGATATCTTCTACCCAAAGGGGACTCTTTTGTCTTTGGGCGCTGCCTGGCAACTCAAAATAGTCGGGATAAAAACCTTGTTCTGTTTGACGTCGGAAAAAGGCAAAGCGATCGGGGTCAGAGACCCACCACCAGCCAGTATGCTGGAAGCAACTTTTTTCTGGATCATACAGATAGGCAGATCCAACAGGAAAATGAAGGTAGGTGCAAATTAGCTCCAAGCAAGTTTTAAATGCCTCTTCAACAGTTCTGGATCGGTTTGCTGAAGCTGCAACCTCCTCTAAAAACTTTACCATTCTCGCTTCACGGTCTAATTCAACAGTTTTTTCATCGACTAATCGCAAGATGACACTTGTACGACCTGTAATCAGCAAAAGAAGCGCTCCTAGCAAGCTTGTAAAAATTAAACCAGCCGTCGTAACAGCCCATATAAACCAATTGGAATAAGCGCTCAAAGCTTGTTTAGAGAGCAGCACATCCATTTCAAACTGCCTGCCACCCATAGAAAAAGGCAGGTTAAATTTGATAAATGAATCGTGGATCTTTTGCGGAGAAAACTTAGGCATATTGGGAGAGCTATAGAAAATCTGCTCATTCAGCGGCGCGGAATGGTCAATAATTTTAACATAAGCGCCATCGCTCTCCAAGCCACTTAATAGAGTTTGAAATAGAGGTTGCAGGCGTATTGCAGCAATGGCTAAGCCGATGACTTCTCCTTTTTTACTACTTTTTTCATCCTCTTTATATACGGGCATCATCAGCAAGACACCTGGATCAAAGAGCGATCCAGCGATGATTTGGATCTGATCGCTCATTGTCTGCTCGCCGCTTTTTATCGCTTTTAGAATCGTCTCTTTGCGTTTTGTTTCGGAGAGCATATCAAATCCCAAAATATTTTCGTTCCCCTGCAAGGGAACAACATAAATAATCGGGAAATATTCGGTTTCCTCTGGTGAAACGATCAAGGAGCGATCTTGCAGGGCGCGAATTTTAAAATTAGGGACATTCAGAGCTTGGCTGATTTTATTTTCAAACTCACGACGCTTTTCTTTAGGAACATGAGCTGCCCAGTCAATAGCTTGCAAAGCCGGATAACGGCTCTTGTCGAAGCTAGAGGCAACAAAAGATAGAAACTCATTAGGTTCTACCTCGTTAGAAGAGACAAAGAAGCGCTCGATTGAACGTAAAAGATCAAAATAGGATTGAAAGGCTTGCTGAAATCGAACGGTGTCTCGCTCTGCTCTCTGCTCAAACTCCATCTTTAGCCGCTGCTCTTCCACACTTTTGGCTGCTAAATAGATCTGTATGGTAATCAAAAAAGCTGCTAGAAGCGGCAATCCTACGGCAAACTTTCGAGTTAAAGTCACGCGCGAAGCAGATGCTGTAACAATCAGAATGATGGGAGTAAAAATTAAGACACCTAAAGTGTCGCCAACCCACCAGGTCCACCAGTTATAGGTTGCTTCGAAGGCAGACAATTTACCGTTTAGATAAAGTGTGGATACAGCAACGGTGGGACTTACAATAGAGCCGACAGGGCCGCCCATCAAAAGCAGTGTGAGGATTTCCACAGGACGTTCTAAAGCTGTAGGAAAGTCTACTTTCAAGCGGATGAGCCGTGCGGCGATGAGGGCTTGCAGAGAGGCTCCAGCAGCTATGCAAGCAGTGATAAAGAGATAGGAGATTAAATTTTCTGAATAGTAGGGATCGGAAAATGATTGAAAGTTGACCCAAAACGAGCCGAGGAAGATTCCAAGCCAAAGGGCATTGCCACCCATTAAGATGCCCGCCAAGGCAATTCCAGAGCTAGGCCACAAGAGGGTTGCATAGCCAGGGGGAACTGCTTGACGGATTCCATAGGAGCCAAAAAAAGCATAAGCAGTTGCTAATAAAAGAATTCCGAGAGCCAATTTTCCTAGATTCTGTTTTGGCTGTGCAACTTCTATCATAAGCAATGCCTTATAAGCTGAGTCTGACTGGTACGCAAAAAAAACTTAAGACCTAAAATTGAAAAGTTATTTTGAACGCAGCGTCATGAAATCCTTTTATTCCAACAGCTTCAATTTCGCACCATTTTTTTTCCAAAAAGTTCCTCTTGTCAGCCAGAAAAAAAATCGTTAAAAGGGTATTGCACTTTTCCTTCCTGCTCTCTAAACTATCGACGCGAATTAAAACCATCTCTTGCTTTTTTATTCTTTATCATTAATAAGAGAAGAAAGCAAAGTGGATGCATGTGAAGTCTACTGAGAGAAAAATTTCTCTTATATAAAAAGCGCCTTCACAGCAATACAATAGCAAATATTTTTGGGAATTGTGATTTTCTCGAACATTAAGATTAGCGATATCGAGAATTAACCCAAAAGCAATCACTGACAACAACCTCAACAAGAGGAACTCTCCGATGAAAAAAGCCCTGTTTTTGTTGATTGGTCTCCTTACATTATGCTTACCAAAAGCAGTTCAAGCCACAGACGTAGAAGGTTTTTACCTTTCAGGTTTTGGTGGACTCAACTTCTTAGAAGCTAGAAAACATCACGATGTCAAACTTGACTTCAAAACAGGAGTCGATGCAGGTATCAATATTGGTTACCGCTGGTGCGGTGGTTTGCGTCTCGAAGGAGAATTTGCATACCGCTACAATAAAAATGACAAAGTTAGAGTTCATGATGACTTTGACAGCTTTACAACACACGTAGGCGGTCACTACCGTACATGGGCTTTGATGGCTAATGTACTGTATGACATCCCAGTTTGCTGGTGCTTAACACCATACATTGGTGCTGGTATCGGTTATGCTCATCAGAACATCCGTTTAGGCAGATGTGATTTTGATACAGAAGGAAGCAAAAAAGGCTTCGCATGGCAGCTGATTGCTGGTGTGACTTACCCAATCGACGACTGCTGGGATTTAGCTCTTGAAGGCCGCTATTTCCGTGGAAACGTCAAGAGAGTTGACAACTACAACGTCAACTTAAAAGTAACATACTTCTTCTAATCGATCGATTAGAACAGGTCTTTATCTTTTTAGCCCTGCTTCGCGGCAGGGCTTTTTTTGCCAAAAAATAAGTGCTTGAGACAGCTTTTGGAGTGCGGCGACTTGTCGCCGCACTCCAAAAGCTGTCTCAAACGCTTGTGTTGAATTTCAGAAACTCTTTTTAAGCTTTAGGGCGTATCGTTTTTTTGCCAGGGGCCGAGCCACTCTTCGATCACGGGTCGGATGGCAAAAGATTGCTCTTCTACAAGCGCTTGTACAGCTAACGCGCGAGCATTGAGTAAATCAGGCTTTGATTCTGCCAAGGTAAGCAAGGCTCCTTCGGGAACAAAATAGGGATCAAATCCAAATCCCCCTTCACCACGCGCTTTGACAATTTTGCCAGAGACGGCACCTTTAAATAGAAACACTTGATTCTGTTTCCGATAGGCAAGCAGTGTCGTCCAGATGGCTGTACGACCTTCATATTGGTCAAGATGAGCCAGAAGCCAGCGTATATTGACACCTACTTCTGCACCTTCGACCTCTAATGAAGTGTCTTCAATAATCACCTCGTCATTCATTTGAGAAGCTTTATGCACGACGACAGAAATGGGGTCAGCTTCAATCTCTTTTAGATCGATATGCGTGGCATCTAAAGAATAGCCACGCTCATTAAAAAGACGTTTGAGCTCTTGAAACTTACCTAAGTTACTTGTGTTCAGCTTCCACTGCATTATTTCGCTTCTTCTTTAACCCAGGCAGTGAGATCGCTAACAAGCGCATCAGCGCGTGCTTGACTCTGCTGTTCCGCAATTGTGACATTGCTTTCTACAGGCTGATGCAGGCCACAATAGATTTTAATCTTTGGCTCTGTTCCAGAAGGTCTGATAATGACATACCCTCCTCGAGCAAGTCTGAGCAGTAGGGTTTGGGGTGCTAAGACAGGTAAAGCGCCTTTCTCTCCACTCTCTATATTGCGCCACTCTTGCAAGTCATAGTTTTCGATAATAGAGACTGCTTCTCCAGCAATGTGTGTGGGAGGATCCGCTTGAAGACGTGCTACACCTTTTTGCATCGCCTCTTTACCAGCTTGTGTTTCTGGAAAAGTGATAGCACTAAGGGATTCATAGTAGTAGCCATATTGCTGGTAGATCGAGTGAAGAAGATCGACAAGGGTTTGGTTATTTAATTTTGCCTTTAGAGCCACTTCACAGATTAGAGCGGAAGCAACCACAGCATCTTTATCTCTGGTGTAGGTTCCAAACAGGTATCCGTAAGACTCTTCTCCTCCAAAGATATATTGGTACCCCTCTTTGGGATCCTCTTCCCACTGGCGAATTTTTTCAGCAATATATTTAAATCCTGTGGGAACATTAAAACATTTTCTACCATAGGATTCAGCAATGACTTGAAAAAGCTCTGTTGTTGGAATAGTTTTAACAAAAGCTGCTCGCTCTGGCAATCGGTTTTGAGTAGTCAAGGTATCACAAATATGACGTAAGCAGATGCAGGCAATCTGGTTGCCATTGAGGATATGTGCACGATTTTCATGTCTGACAACGACACCTACCCGATCAGCATCGGGATCTGTGGCAATGAAGAGGTCTGCCTGGCGAGCAAGAAGGGCTTTGATTCCAAGATCTAAGGCTGCATGATCTTCTGGGTTTGGGCTTTTGACAGTCGAAAAGTTTCCATCAGGAATGCACTGCTCTGCAACGAGGGAGAGAGATGTAAAGCCATAACACTGTAAAAGTTCTGGTACGAGGGTGATGCCAGTCCCGTGAAAACTGCTGTAGATGACATTCAGCTCTTTTCCATCCCTCTGATCTACCTCTCGATGAAGCTGAAGGGTCGCTACTGTATCTAAGTAGGCGTGATCGATTTCAGTTCCAACCCAAACGATTAGAGGATGATCGAGAGAGTCTACGCGCTTGACTTGATCGGGAGAGAGGATCGCATTGACCTCTTTGATAATTCCAACATCATGAGGCGGTAGAATTTGAGCACCATCGTTCCAATAGACTTTATAGCCATTATAGAGAGGAGGGTTATGGGAAGCTGTCACCATTACAGCAGCGGAGCAGTGGTAATGACGGCAGCCAAAAGAGACAAGGGGCGTAGGACGCAGCTCTTTGCAAATATAAGCCCTGATCTGGTTGGCAGCTAACACTTTAGCTGTTTCTTCGGCAAACAGGCGAGAGTGATTGCGGGAGTCATAACCGATAAAGCAGGAGTGGCCATTTTGGGGTGCTGGCTGCTTAAGTAAGTAGTTAGCTAGGCCTTGGGTCGCTGCACGAACCGTATAGACATTCATCCGGTTTGATCCAACGCCCATAATACCTCTTAATCCACCTGTTCCAAAAGAGAGCGTCGTATAAAACGCATCTCGTACAGCTTGAGGATTTTCCTGCATCATCTGTTGGATAGCAGCTTTTGTTTCCGGGTCGTAGGGTCCTGTTAACCACTCATTAACACGCTGTTCAAGTTCAGAATTACCCAGAGACTGTAAGGAAGTTTGATTCATAGCTAACCCACCTTTTTTCTCAGAAGATAGGTCAAGATTCTGAAACATTGCAAGGGAAAAGGCCTCAAATCAGCGACAGGAAAGAGCCTTTAAACGATCGGAAACGGCTTCGGCTAAAAGTAAAAAATAGTTACGTGCCAACTCTTGAGCATCATTAAATGCAATCGGACAGCCGTCATCTCCAGCAATACGGATAGAGGGTACTAAGGGGATAGAAGCGAGAAGAGGAACATTGAATTTACCAGCCAGCTCAGCACCTTTGCCAGAACCAAAGAGAGGCAGCAACGTTTCACTTCCTGGAGGAGTAAAACCAGCCATATTTTCAACAACACCAAGGATTGGGATATCGAGAGGATAGAGAGCATTGATCGCCTTAATGGCATCGAGCATGGCAACTTCTTGAGGTGTGGTGACAATTAGAGCGCCATCTATTTTTAGAAGCTGTGCTAGGGAAAGAGGAATGTCTCCGGTTCCGGGAGGTAGATCGACAATGAGGAGATCGAGGCTTCCCCATTGACATTCCGACACCATTTTTTGTAGGGCTGTATGTAAGACTGGACCACGCCAGACGAGGGAGCGCGACTCTTCGACAAAAAAACCGATAGAGAGGAGATGGACGCCAAACTTATAGAGTGGGAGAACGTGTTGTAAGCCATCGGAAGAGATTTGGGTGGGAGGGCTCACTTGGCGCAAACCCATCATGATAGGAATAGAAGGTCCATAGAGATCAGCATCGAGCAATCCGACGCGGGCGCCTAAGCGGGCAAGAGCGACGGCTAAATTAACAGCAATGGTAGACTTTCCAACGCCTCCCTTGCCTGAACCGACGAGAACGGTAAATGAAGCGAGCTGCTTTAAGGGAGATGACATGGAGGATGACTCGGTTATTTATGTGGATGCTTTTCTCGATAAATTTGCAGCTGCTTCTCAATCTCTTCTCGAGAGACAAGAGGCGCCTCTGTCTGGCACATACCTTCACAATGTTGAGAGGCCTCTTTCCAACTCTGAGGAGTCTCTAAATGTTGCGGCCACCAGGGAAAGGTACGGCATTGGGTAGGTCTGACAGGATAGATTTGACATTTTTTTCCTTTTAAAAAAAGACAATCGTAAGTCTTAGAATCCTCTTTTAAAGAATAACGCGATCCAATGCGACGCACGTATCGCTGGATAAAGCGATCTAACGGCATTTTTAAATAGGCAGCAATGGCCTCCATTTCCTCTTCCGTTAACCAGACATAACCAGGTGATCCTGTGCAACATTGACCACACTCTGTGCAGCGAAAAGGAATTCCATCTTGATACCAAGGCTCTTCCTTAATCGTTTTTAAACGCGACTCCGTCATGCTCCCTCAATCTTCTCGACCTTTCATAATCTCCCGAATACCAGCGACGACAAAGAGCAGTAAAAATACAGCACACACGATACCGACTACGGCGGCTTCTAGGTGTAAATTACCTAGTATCGACGGATGGATCATAGGAAAGATCTCCAACTTCATTTTAGCTATTTTATAAGTTTTGGAGTGCGGTGCGGTGACAAGTCCTTGCAGATTGACACATCTTTTTCTGGACTTTAGAGGGTTTTAATAACAGAGCGCTGGG
>CAZZJE010000031.1:0-13256 GCA_964654295.1 uncultured bacterium
CCAGGGTGGCTAGCATAGGATCGATCTCTGTAGGCATCAAAACTTCAGGAGCTAAAGAGAGAGTATGCTGCTGTTTAAATTTAGCCATGCGTCGTTTTTTTTAGCTTATGGCCTGTCTTTACGGAGGCCTCTAATTTGGTGACATCTTCTGTAGACGCATATTCGTCCTGTTTTTTGACTAAGAGCCAAGCATCTTCTTTATCACGATGCATTTTTACCAGAGAAAAGCTGCCTTTGAGCTTGTGGCCAAAGAGAATGATCTCTAACCGTCCCTTTTTGAGGGCTTCTGTTAAGATCTTCTCCTCTTCTTGAAAAGAGCCTGCTTCTAAAGTTGTATAGACCCCTTCGTCCCATACAATGACCTCGCCAGCGCCGTAGTTGCCTTCTGGAATCACTCCTTCAAAGTCTTTATAGTCGAAAGGATGATCTTCTACTCGTACAGCCAGACGCTTTTGAGAGGGATCAAGGGAGGGACCCTTGGGCACTGCCCAGCTCTTGAGAACCCCTTCCATTTCTAGACGAAAATCATAGTGTAGCTGTCTAGCAGCATGCTTTTGAATGACGAATAGATGCTGCTTGCCACTCTTTTTTTTGACCTTCGCATCAGGCTCTGGAGTCTGGTCAAAATGACGCTTTTCAGCATATTTAGTTAACTTCATTTATTTGGCTCTCGCTTACTTCCGGGTAGGTTTGCGCTTTTCATTGTCTAAGCTTGCTTTTAAAAGATCCATAATGTCATGGACTTTGGATGTTTCAGGTGTTGCAGGCTTCACTTTGGCTTTCGCACGTTTTTTGGTTCCCTTCTCTTCAATGTATCGCACGAGCTTTTCCGTGTAAGTATCCTTAAACTCTTTAGGCCTAAATTTCTCTGTCATCTGATTGATTAGCTCTAGAGCCAAACGTAGCTCTTTATCCGAGATGGCAGGATCACTCGACAATTTGATCGTACCGCTATCTTTAATCTCACTGGCTAAACGAATTTGGTTCCAGACCAAAAGGTTTTCATAGGGTCTTAAAACCCCCAGACGCTCATAATTTCTTAGCACACAGCGCGCAATACCCACTTTATTCGATTTGCGCAGCGCTTCCCGCAACATCACATAGAGCTTGACAGAGTGCTCGTCAGGTTCTAAGAAATAGCTTTTTTCGAAATAGATAGGATCGATCTCGTCAGCATCCGAAAATTTGACAATATCAAGGGTTTTGCTATTTTCTATTTCAACTTTTTCAAAATCTTCGTCTGTCATCACAACATAATCGCCGTTGCTTTTAACAAACGCTTTGACAATCTCGTCTTGAGAGATCTCCTTCTCCTCCTCCTTGCATATTTTAGCATAGCGGACTTCGGAGAGATCTTTTTTGTGCAAGAGAACGAAATGCACCTCTTCTTCTTGCGTGGCTGAATAGAGCTTTACAGGGATGTTGACAAGGCCAAAGCTGATCACTCCTTTCCAAATGCTTCGCATGCTAGACCCCCAATGTGAAGCGACAAAAAATAAAAACCCGCCCTAAAAAGAGGGCGGGTTAGAGTGGCCTGAAAGTTATCGATTTTTAATTTTCAAATGGCTTTCAACCCCTTTGACACCTTCAACTTTTCGAATGCCATTGATAAGATCATGCTCATTATCAATGTCATCCACTGTTCCTTCTAAAATAACAGTTCCGTTGTTGGTGTTTAAAATCACACCCTCATAACTGGTCCATAAGTAACCTAAGCTGACATTGTCGCGAATTTTTTTGTTCAGCTGCATATCTGTTGGAGAAGCAGCTTTATCATACTTAAATTCGTTTTTAGGTTTGTCCTTATCATTTTTCTGTTCTTGCACACCAATTTGGCTGTTGACACTCTTTACACCCTTGGTGTCTCGAACCATCTTCTCAACCTTCTCTCTATCCGCCTGAGTTTTTACTGTGCCAGCCAGGGTAACATGACCTTGATTGACACTAATGGCAATCTGCTCATACCCTTTTGTAAACCATCCATCTTTCAGCTCATTACGGAGATCGTCCAGCAATGCTTTATCTTCAGGTGTTGCGAAGTGGTCATTGAATGGACGGGCATACTCTGGAGAAGTGTTGGATTCAGAGTAGCTCGAATTTTGATAAGTTTCCGGACCATTTGATGACTGCCCATTACTTTGATGTTGGTAGTCTGCATGCAAAGGCACTGCTAGGCCCAAGACAAAAAGAGCAGATAAAATTGACTTCATCCAATTGACGAGGTGGAAACCCAGTCTTTTAGGTCTGGGAGGAAACCTCGCTCCTTTTCAAGTTGCTTTAATTCCAAATTTTTTTTAGATTCTCTTTTCTTCCATAATGGGAAGTGTGATTGTTGGCAAAAGGCACCATTCAACCATGGTTAACAGTTTAAGCTATTAAGACAATTACCATAGAAATACTGAAGTTTCTAAATTAGCCTTCCAAGTCTTAACTTTGTAGAAGGTGGGGCCGACGCGAAAGCAGTAAACCGGCCTGAATTAGCAATGTGGTATAATCTATATTGTTCCATATTAGCTAAAAGCTTTCGCCTTTAGGCGAGAGTTGTTTACATATCCCCGATCTAGTCAAAATTAGTGAAAGATTGCTAAGCGCCCTGTTAAGGCTAAAATAATTAAAACAAGCAATAATAAAAATACCAGGCCCGACGGACCATAGCCCCATCCGGAGCTATAAGGCCATGCGGGCAAGGCACCGATTAATAGCAAGATCAAGATAATTAATAAAATAAGTCCTAAGTCCATGATTCAATTCCTTATATTACTAAATTCATGATTGCTTTATCGGCTTGTTGCTGTTTCATTAATGCCTGTGGAGAAAAATCCCCCTTCAGCAATAGAGGTCAGTTTTTTGTCTGCATTGCCCTCTTCATCTAATGAGTCTTGAAGAAGTTCTGCAATCTCGTCCAATCCAAGCTGATCGGCGAATGTGCGTAGGCAACCATAAACGGCAATCTCGTAATGCTCAACTCGCTGAGCTGCAGCAATTAAACCAGCATCTCGTACGGCCGATGCAGGATATTTCTGAATAATCTCTTCAGCTTCTTGAATTAACCCCTGCATGGCTTCGCATGTTTTGCCGCTGCCATTGACATTTAAAAGTTGGAAAATTCTCTTTAAGCGGGTGACCTGCTCTTTTGTTTCGGCTAAATGCTGCTGAATTGCTTCTTTTAATTCTTGATGTGTTGCGGCTTGTGCTACTTTGGGTAATGCGCTAACGAGCTGGTTTTCAGCACTAAAGATATCTTGTAACTGATCTACAAATAATTCCATAAATTCAGATCTAGACATCGTTGCCTCCTGGCTCTACGTTAAAAAGTCGATGGCATCCAATTCAAATTGGATCCCATTTCTATCTCTCCTTTCAAGATTACCCTAACCAACTCAGTAGATTTAGGTAAATACTATTTTTTAAAATTAATTCTTATCTAACTGTATTTCATTTTCTTAAGTTAAATTGATTTTTGTTGAGGGTTTTGTCTTTTTTTTAAAAAATAGGAGTCTTTTGGGTAGACGAATAATTGAAATTTGGACAATAAGGAGCCAAGCATGATTGACAGAGTAATTGAGAGGTGGTTATGGAATATACGGATATACCGAACATCGAGCAAAAAGCATCGCGAATTGGTTTGGGAACTTGGGCAATGGGTGGTTCACTATGGGGACATAGTGATGAAGTCGAATCGATCAAGACAATCCATCATGCTCTAGATCTCGGAATTACTCTTATTGATACTGCTCCCGGCTATGGATTTGGCGTTTCAGAAGAAGTTGTTGGTAAAGCAATCAAAAGTAGTGGCAAGCGAGATCAAGTTATTATCGCCACTAAATTTGGTCTCAATTTAGAAAAGGAGACAAATGTTTTTCGCGATTCTAGAAAAGAAACCATCTTAAAAGATATCGAGGCTTCATTAAAGCGGTTGCAAGTTGACTGCATCGATCTCTATCAGGTGCACTGGCCAGACCTTAGCACGCCGCAGGCCGAAACCGCTGAAGTATTAGATAATCTCTTAAAACAGGGCAAAATTCGAGCCATTGGAGTTTGCAACTACTCCGTCGAACAGATCGAAGAATTTAAAGAGAGAGCTCCTATTCATGTTATTCAGCATCCTTTTAACATTTTTGAACGGGAAGCCGAGGATACCGTATTAGCGTATAGCTTAAAAGAGCATCTGGCCACCTTAGGCTATAGCTCTCTATGCCGAGGCTTGCTGACAGGAACTTTAAAAGAAAATGATGAATTTGAAGATTTACGTAAAAATTTTGACCCAAAGTTTAGAAAACCGCATTTTGCACAATACCTGATTTGTGTCGGACGCTTAGAGCAGTGGGCCTTAGATAAATATCATAAGCCATTGACGACTCTAGCTGTCCGCTGGTCATTAGATAAAGGAGTAAGTGTCGCGTTATGGGGAGCTAGAAAGCCAGAAGAGCTAGATCCTATTCACGAGTTATGGGGATGGAAGCTGACAGAGCATGATTTTGAAGAAATTGACCAAATTATTTCGGAGACAGTGACAGATCCAATAGGCCCGCACTTTATGTCTCCGCCTGCACGTCAAATATAGTAGAAGTCGCTTTCTATCGAACTTAATGAAGGAGGCAGTTTTATGGAGTTTACTGAAATTCCTAACATCAACGCCAAAATTTCACGTATTGGCTTGGGAACCTGGTCAATCGGAGGATCTCTCTGGGGTGGCTCAGACGAAGAGGCTTCAATCCAAGCAATCCATCAAGCGTTAGACTCGGGAATCAATCTGCTAGATACCGCACCTGGATATGGAAATGGGGCATCTGAAGAGATTATCGGCCGCGCGCTAAAAAAATATGGCAAACGCGATAAACTGATTTTAGCCACAAAATTTGGTTTAAATTTGGAGACGCAAAATGTCTTCCGAGACAGCCGAAGAGAATCGATTTTAAAAGAGTTGGAAAAATCTTTAAAAAGGTTGCAAGTCGACTACATTGATATCTACCAAGTGCATTGGCCGGATAATTCGACACCGCTTTCTGAAACTGCTGAAACACTTAACCAGTTATTAAAGCAGGGAAAAATTCGTGCAATAGGAGTTAGCAACTTCTCTTTGCAACAGATACAGGAATTTCGCAAAACAGCACCTATCCATGTTGTACAGCCACCTTTTAATTTATTTGAACAAGATTTTGCCAAAGAAATTTTGCCATACTGCCAAAAAGAGCATATTGCCAGCTTAGGTTATAGCGCTCTCTGCCGCGGCTTATTGTCTGGAAAGATGACAAAAGATCGTAAATTTCAAGGCGATGACTTAAGAGGAGGCATGGACCCCAAATTTAAAGAGCCAAGATTCTCTCAATATCTTGAATGTGTCAAAGCTTTAGATGAGTGGTCTCAAAAGAAATATCAGAAGCCAGTGATTGCTTTGGCTGTACACTGGGTACTAGATAAAGGAGTAAGTGTCGCGTTATGGGGGGCTAGAAAGCCAGAGCAGTTAAAAGCAATCGACTCTATCTTCGGTTGGAAGCTAACTAATAGCGATTTTGAAGAGATTCAAAAGATCATTAAAGATAAAGTCAAAGATCCTGTCGGTAATGAGTTTATGTCTCCTCCCGAAAGGAAAGAAGAGGCTGGTGCAGGAGCTAAAAAATAGTGTAGGCTTTATAGGAGCCGCTAATAAAAGAGGCAAGGGACAAAAAAGATAACAAAGAGATTTTTTGTCGTCCTTGCCGTCTTTTGTCCCTTTTGTCTTCCAGCCCTCATACACTTTAACTGATTAATTAACAGAAAGATGGCATCATTTTTAGACTCCCCCTTAGTTTCCGCTTATGTGATTCATCAGACGCCAGAAGAGTCTCGCTACCTACTTATCCGTCGTTCAGGCAGCTATCTGCCGGGCCTCTGGCAGATGGTAACGGGAGGCGTTCATGGCAGTGAAACGGCTTGGCAAGCTGCTTTAAGAGAAATTTATGAGGAGACAGGTTTAACACCTACTCAGTTTTATAATGGTGATGCAGTCGAAACTTTTTACTACAAAGAGAAAGATAAGATCGCTTTTTCACCAGTATTTGTTGCCTTTGTGGATGAGCCACATTCTATCGTCTTAGCAGCGGATGAGCATGACCATTTTGAGTGGTGTAGCTATGAAGAGGCTCTCAATAGGCTCGTTTGGGCAGAGTGGAAAAGAATTTTAACGCATGTCCACCATACCTTTGTTCTGAATATTCCCAATCCTATTTTATTGATTGAAACGGTGAGCGAATAGACCTGAATATCAGCTATTCAATTTCTTGCTTAAGGCTATGTACAAACATATGTACAAAATGCTTAGGAGATTTAACGCTTATGATGCTATCTAACGCATACCGAGCGGGATCAAAGGTGCGCTTCACTGCAAAAGGATCGCTAGGATGAAAAAACTCTAATCCCTCAATTCCCGCATGGTAATAACACTCCATCACTCCATTTGCTCCGCTGATATCCTGATTTAAGATGCGATCGCTTATCCATAAATTGACGAAGGCCTGTAGGATGATCGAGCGCTCTTTCGCAATCGTCTTTCCGCCTTCCGTTTGAAAAAGGTTTGGTAGCTTAAACAATTTACAGTAAAAATGGTCGAGACCATAAAGACGGTCGTTAAGTTCGCGGTTTTCTGCAAGAGGATCTTCTGTATGATAAGGCAAAGAACCCATTTTACCCGAGGTATAAAAAACACGCATAAAGCCTAAAGCTCCTAAGGCCTCTAAACGGTCTGCGTCCTGTAAAATTTTAGCTTCCAAAGTCTTAGGTTCAATGTTCGCTGAATAACTATGCGAATGAATCGCATGGCAGACATCAGCAATCTTCTCTTTTGGAAAAAGCATATTCTCAAGCAGCTCACCAGCTTTTTGCGCAGCATAATAAGAGGATAAATGCCTTTCTGGATGGTTCTTTGGTAGATTGATTAAATCATGTAGATATGCCGCTGCAATAATGACAAGAGGATCAATTGAGGCGCTTTCAAGTTTAGCAATCTTATAGGCAGAACGAGCAACTCTCATTAAATGACTTAAGTCATGGGCGGCGTCTTCTTGTTGCATTTGACTATTTTCAAAATAGTCAATAAACCGCTTTTCCCAATGCTGTGGCATTCGTTTCGTCCTGTCGTTGAGAGTTACCAAGGCTATTAAACTTGGGGCGGAGGATTTTTAGCTACATAACTTTTAACCCAGGAGATAATCGCTGTCAAGACGGCCCCACCAATGGCACTGCTTACTGCTAATCCAATGAGCATCGTCGTATCCAAATGAGACAGATCAATCCCTGTTTCGGTATTCGACAAGCCGGGACGCTGTAGAAGTAGAAGCGCTTGGAAGATCCAGGTTCCTAAACCACCTCCCACAATCCCAGCTAAGGTGTTAGCAACCCATCCTAATCCCGAAGACATCAATAGGCCACTAAGGTTACCACCAATAATGCCGCTGACTATCGTGATGATTAAATTTAAGTACTGCATAATGAGCTCTTTAAAAAAATGGATAGTTTTAAAACTGGTTGTACAGTAGCATTTAAAGGTGAATTTTTTAAAAAGTCAAATATTTGTTATAACAATTTATTAAATCATCGAGTAAACGGGGAAAGATGTGTGGAGAGTGCACATGGGAGAAAGGCCTTCTTGTTGAAAAGTTGCGTTTGCAAGAGTGCCATCGCATTAAAGGATTAGCTGTTGTCATCGATGTCATCCGCGCTTTTTCTACGTCGGCTTTTGCTTTTGCTGCAGGCGTAGAAAAGATCATAGTTACAGGAGAAGTTGAAGAGGCTTTCGAGCTTCGCCGCCGTTTTCCTGAGGCTCTGCTAGCTGGCGAGGTCGATGGACTTCCTATCAAAGGATTTGACTTTGGCAATTCACCTGTTGAGATTTCTCAAGCCGATCTCGCAGGAAAAACATTGATTTTTCGCACCTCTTCAGGAACACAAGGAATTGTCAAATCTAAAAAAGCTTCGCGTATCCTAGTTTCAAGCTTCTCTGTCGCTGAAGCCACTCTCAAAAGAATCAAAAAATTAGCCCCCTATAAATTTGCTTGTGTGATCACGGGAACAAAAAGAGGCGGATGGGAAGATCTTGCTTTAGCCGATTACTTTGAAAGTAAATTGGAAAATGATGCCACAAACCCAGCACCTTTTATTGAACGGGTCATCGATTCTCCCTCTGGACAAATGTTTTTGAGCGGAGAATCTCCTCATTTTTCCAAGCTTGATTTACAAGCGGTTTGTGAAGTAGATCGTTTTAATTTTGCTATGGAAGTCTTTAAAGAAGATGGCTTGCAAGTCATCCGACCGGTTAACGAATTCGGACAAGTAGTTGTGGCGCTTCCTAATGGAAGCAAGCTAGCTTGACCTCTCTTTTAATAGATGCTCAGCCAGCTTTTTCATTAAAAATTGACCAACAGTGGTATTTTCAGCATTTTTATTTGCCAAAATGACAATGCCCGTTTTTAGTTCTGGGCTAAAGGCCATAAAAGTTGAAAAGCCTGTCACACCGCCGTTTTTGGCATAGATCGTATAGCCGTCCATCTCTCTCTTCATCCAAGACATCACCTGAGTTTTATTGGAAGCCACTTTAAAATGACCGGTTTCTGTTAGCTCAACCGCTTTAGAGACGCTGTTGGGTGTTCCGGGTAGGTTGAGGCATGCCGCTAGCAACTTGGACATGTCAGTCGCATTTGATTTCAATGCCCCTGCTGCAAAAACAAGTGTAATAGGCCAACGCTTTGCTGGTAGACCTTGTTTGTTGTACCCTTGCGCATAGGCAGCTTGCCAAGCAGGAGGCACCTGAAGAAAGGTTTGCTGCATCCCTAAAGGACCTAAGATATTCTCACGAAGAAGCTGGAAATAGGGTTTATGAGCCGCATGCTCTAAAGCTATTCCAAGTAGGCCAAAGCCATAGTTGGAATATTGATAGTGCGTGCCGGGTGGATGGTCGGGCTGCCACTGGCGTAAGTAGGAGAGTGCATTTTGGTAAGAAGAGCGGGCGTTTTCATGGACAACATGCTCAAAACCTGCTGTGTGGGTTGCCAGCTGCTGCAAAGTAACATGAGAAAAAGGGCCTTGAAATTTTTGGAGTCCATCTAGATAGCGAATCGCAGGGTCATTCAGTTGAACTGTTCCCTTGAGAGTTTCTGCAGCTAACAAAAGTGCTGTAAAAGATTTTGTAATCGAACCTAATTCAAAAATTGTTGATTCTGTAATGGGTTTTTTAGAGTGTAGATCAGCAACTCCAAATGGAAAAAAATAGTGCTGGCTATCATAAAAAACGACAACAGCCACGCCAGGCACTTGATGACGTTCTCGGTACCGCTCGATGGCTTGTTTGACTATCTCTGTGGGGAGAGAGTAGTTTCCAGAGAGGAAACTACTCAAAGATAACGCTATAAGGCAGAAAACTAGACGGTAATGCATGGAGAACCTCTCCACCAAAGTTATTTCTTCTCTACATAGCGTCGTCTTCTTTTTTTAGCAAGTTGGGATCAGGAGTCTATTTTTTTGAATTGCAAATAGATAAGAAAAGAAAATGGTGGCGTAGAACAGCGAAAAGAGAGCATACTTGCAACTGTTTAAAAACAGCTGACTTTGTTTAACTATTCTTCTAGAGGTTTTCATGACTAAACAAACACTGCCTTCCGGATTGCAATATGAGATTTTAGTTCCAGCGCCCGTTGGAGCTGTTAAGCCCAAGAAAGGGCAGCTAGTCACAGTCCATTATACTGGCTGGTTAGATGATAATGGCAAGCCAGGTAAAAAGTTTGATAGCAGCGTTGACCGCGGACAGAAGTTTACCTTTAAGGTAGGTGTAGGACAAGTAATCCAAGGATGGGATGAAGGAGTCATCGACATGGCTGTAGGTGAAAAAAGACGCCTAACCATTCCTGCGCACCTCGGATATGGGTCACGTGGAGCTGGGGCTGTAATTCCTCCCAATGCCACACTAATTTTTGATGTCGAACTCTTTGAAGTAAAAGGCTAGAGGTTAGTCATTGAGACTGCTTTTGGAGTGTGGCGACAAGTCGCCGCACTCCAAACACTGACGCGTGACTCTGGTTAATTACTTAGAGTGCTTAATGGAAAGCTCTTGTGCAGCTAGAAAGGGAGATCTTGCCGAACAAATGGCAGAGACGACTGCAATTCCACTTACCCCACAAGCAAAAACTTTTTCTACATTCGAAACATTTATCCCTCCAATGGCAACCACAGGAAAAGGAGAGAGTTGACAAAGTCCTCTCAAGCCCTCTAGTCCCCAAGGAGAATCACAATCATTCTTAGTAAGCGTTTCAAACAGCGGGCTAGCTGCCAGATAGTCTATAGGAAGCGATTGCGCAATTTTGGCCTGATCTAAGGTGCTTACAGATAAGCCAATAATTGCATTGGAACCGAGAACATTTCGTGCTTTAATAGGAGAAATATCACTTTGACCTAAGTGAAGACCTTCACATTGAAGGGCTTCAACGACATCTAACCGATCATTGATGATGAGCGGGACGCCATATGAATTCAACAAGGTTTGTACAGATTTCCCTATAGCACAGAAGGCTTGAAAAGGAAGTTTTTTAGCACGCAGCTGTACCATCGTTACTCCACCTTTAACAGCCTGCCCTATCGTTTCCAATAAAGTTGAAATGGGCTGTTCGTCTGGATGAATGACTAAATAGAGGGAGTAATCGATGGAACGCATGCAAAAGATGGTAGCAGAAAAGGATTTAAAACAAAAATAGAGACAGGTGATTGTCACCTGTCTCTATTCGCCTTAGAAATCTAAGCTTAAGACTAGCGTCCGCAGCAAGGATCTGTATGGCTGATGTCACCACAAACGTGCTTCCAATAGTATCTTGGTACATATTTGCAATGTTGATCACAAACCCAACGTTTGCATGTTTTGCAATCGTCGACTTCATAATATTCTGGTTCTTGACGGCAGCATGTTTCACAATAGTATTGTGGAACGTATTTGCAGCGCTGAACTTCGTAATATTTTGGTACCATGCGGCAGCAGCGTTTTTTGCATGGGATTTGCTCTTCAATACAACGTTTTGTTGTATAGTAGCATGGCTCGTAGTGCACGTATTTACACCAGCAATCATTTGTTGGCTGGTCTTCACAGGGATGATCCTCTGGACAGCAGTTTTGCTGCTCTGCAGGAGGACAACATCCATTGGCATCGTATCCATCTTGCGCATACACGCCAGTATGAATAAAAAGGATACCGAAAAGGACCGCACCAATTTGGAACAGCTTTCTCATGAGATACTCCTTTAGTGGACCTTTAAAATTTTCTTGTTGGATAAATCCTTCAAGGGTTTTTAGGACTTTTTTTAACTTCTGAGGCTATCTTACAGACTCCACAGAAATTAAAATGACTCCTTGAATGTGTTAAATATTTTTTTGGTAATTTTTTGGCAAGCGATAAAAGAAAAAAAAGATTGGAAGAGCTTAAAAAAAACTCTTTTAGGTTAGCTGAAAAGAAGTTTAAACAACGTTTCTATCTAAGTATAGAAGCCTTTTTGACCTAAATTTTTTTTCATTTTCTAATCTAAGGAATTTATTTGTTTACACAGCTTTTGAAAGCATTGAGTCTTGAAACTGTCAAAAAAATAGCGAGTATGGAGGTACTTGCGAGTATACTTTACGCACGATCAAGCTCGATCACGTGTATACCATTGGGGCGAAGATGGCATAGCCGGATTTTCGCAGCGACTCTGCTTTGCACTCGCGCTATGGAATGGCAAAGATCCTAATTCTTAAAGAGCGCATGTTTGGTTTGATAAACAGCGAAGGCAACTATGGGGAGGATTGGAAAGAAAATCTTCTTTTTTATGAGTATTTTCACGGAGACAATGGAGCTGGAATTGGAGCAAGCCACCAGCTGGGCTGGACGGGAGTTATCAGTGTGTTGATTAAGCTATTCGGCTCCTTAGATCCCGATCAACTGCTTCACAGTGGAAAAAAGGTGGGTTTAACAAGATCTAATTTGAGTGTTTTTGTTGGATTTTATTTTTTATTTACTTAGGTTAAATAATTAAATTTTATTGTTATTTCAGGTTGTGGAACAATTGCAGTTTTCGTAAGCTGCCGTTAACGGCAACCTAGGAGGCAATATGGAGATCTGGCTGGATACGATCAATTTAGAAACGATTCAAGATGCGGGAAAAACCGGAATTATTGCAGGGGTGACCACAAATCCGACAATTTTGTCTCGTTCGACAAATTTAATAGAAACTTTAGACCAGCTGTTAACGGCTCAGCCAGGTGCTGTTGCTATTCAGGTCACAACAGATACGGCAGAGCAGATGATTGAAGAGGGAGAGTGCCTTCACGCCTATTCCAATCGAATCATGATTAAAGTTCCTGTACATGCTGAGGGTTTAGTTGCTATTAAACAGCTCACTCAGCAAGGGATTGCTGTTCTAGGAACAGGCATTTTTCATTCCACTCAAGCTCTATTAGCCGCTCAAGCAGGCGCTGCCTACGTTGCCCCTTATGTCACTCATATTGGAGAGCTCAATAACTCTTATCAAACACTTCAAGAGATTGTCGATGTCTTAAGAGTGCATGGAAGCACAACTAAAGTCATGGCTGCAGCTCTTGTTCAAAAAGAGCAAGTTGTCCTATCCGCCCAAATGGGCGTTCAAGCTGTCACAATTAAAGATGATCTCTATTACAAATTATTAGCAACCCATCCTTCTCTTGAAAAATTCAACCACATCTTTGCTGCCGATTGGGCTCAAGCCTTTGGAGAGGTGAGTTGGAAAGATATCTTAGGAGATCTTGTGCTAGTTAAAGCTAGACCAAAACTCTAGGTTAATCTGCGTGTTTGATTTAAAAAACTGAAGCTAAAGAGTATATAGTAGGTAAGGGACAGGTTTACACCTGCCCCTCCCTGTTATCGCAATAGGGTCAATTCCCTATATTTACCGGCATGCATCTTTCTTGCACCGGGCGGTGCCTCTAACGGTTGCCTATTCCTCGGAACATACGCAACATTCATTCTCATTCTACACAATCGAATACAGCTCAATAACCCCATACGTTCCAAGTGCTTGGTTTTGACCTTCCAATTGTTGGTCTTGCTAATGCACTTTGTTTTCATACTTCGCAGCCTTACTCTTATCCATTGTTCTAGTTTGTTAAACTGCTTGATGGTAGTCGTAAATGGTTTTGCGAAATAATTGACGGTTCCCCGTATTACTCGATTTATTTCGGCTCTTCGGCGATTTGCGTGGTGAATATTTTTTTGAATGATAAAAATAGTTAAA
>CAZZJE010000032.1:0-13182 GCA_964654295.1 uncultured bacterium
TAAAGCCTACGCTACGTTTAAGTACATTTGAGAGCTTTGTCGCTCTCGCGACAATCCCTGAAAAGATTGTAGAATTAGGTCTTACACTGCCAATAACCTCAGTAAGGTTACATAAAAACGTCTAAACTATAGCGGCCTCTTCGAGGCCTAGCACAATGTCTTTACAAAACGTCTTTTAATGGTTGCTTCAAGTCTATTTTTCTCTTTAATAAACTCGAACACTAGTTAAAATGAATGGACTATTGGCTAGAGTTTGGCAAGCTTTTCTATTTTGTTCGATCTTATAAATTTGATAAGCAGCAAGGCCTATAGTAATGATTGAATAGAGAATGAGCGTAGCAGCAGAAATAATTCCTGCTGCAACACCCGCGACCAATAAGGCGATGCCTAAACAGTCTCTAAGAATTCCACCAATCTTATAATTGTTTTTCAGATGGATAAGATCTGTTAATCCATCAGAAGTATGGATCCTATTTTTTGCATATCCCACTAATTCCTTTTCAACAATTATTTGAGGGAACGCCCCAATAAAAGGGATTGCACAAATCGTTTTGACTAATGGGCTATCTTGAGGGAAACTTTCAGTTGAGAGACGCGTTGTGTTTAAAAAGCATGCCATATTGACCTCTTGTTAATGACTCAGTTAATAAGGGATAGGTCTAGTTTTTAAATCTCCTATAACTACTCCCTAGCCGTTCTAAGGATATTATTTTTTTAGGAAACAGTCCTTGACCTAATTTTAAAGAGTTCTGTTTTTTCGCCTAAGAATAAACTGTGCAATTTTTATAAGCAATGTTAATTCATGTTTTCTTCTATTTCTTGATTTCTTATAATTATTGTCTGTTTGAAGGTGGAGTTGGATAAATCAAAAATTTTGATGGCTTTACTTCAACTAGAAGGCATCTCTCTTTAGGGGATAAGCTGTTTAAAATTGTTCAAAATTTGGATGGTTAATAAAATTACAGAGGTTGGTGTTTTTTTAAACTAATTTCTTTTTGACATTCATTATTGAATTATATATAATATATTTTTTTAAAATTAACGACCTACAGCAAAAAGCCAAACAGGGTAAGGCCAAATTTTGTGACGTTAGATACCTTTTTTTCTTCATTAAGTGCTTTTGAAGATATCCTGTGGGGCTATCTCTGTGTGCCGATTTTAATTATTTTAGGCGGATATTTAACCTGGATCTCGGGAGCTGTTCAAATTCGCCTGTTCCCCAAAGTTCTCAAAACGTTTGCAAGCTTTTTTAGATTAAAAGAGAGAAATCGAGACGAAGTGCATCCCTTAAAAGCTTTTTTTGCTTGTATGGGAGGATGCGTTGGCATCGGAAATATCGTTAGCATTACAACCGCTGTACAAATCGGAGGGCCAGGAGCCCTATTGTGGGTTTGGTTTGCAGCCATTCTTGGAATGATTGTCAAATATTCTGAAGTCTATTTAGGACTCCGCTATCGCATACAAAATAAGCATGGTGGGTATGATGGCGGTCCCATGTTTTTTCTAAGAAATGTATTTAGCGGCTCTTGGGCTCCTGTCGTTGTCTCCCTTTTCTTATGCATCTATGGCGTCGAAATCTATCAGTTTAGCGTTGTCACACATAGCGTCTCCGCAAACTTTAACATTCCTCCTATAGCAGTTGTCGCTATTTTGCTATTTTTAGTCATGTTTGCAGGGTATGGAGGGGTCAAACGTGTGGGCAGCATCTCTTCTGCTATCATCCCCTTTTTTGTGATTGTCTACGTTGGAATGGGATCTTGGGTTTTATGGGATATGTGGGAAGAGGGTCCTAGAGTAATTAATGAAGTTTTAAAAGGGGCTTTTTCCGGACATGCCGCTGCAGGTGGATTCATCGGAAGTTGCCTGATGCAAACAATTTCGCAAGGTGTGCGCCGTAGCTGTTATACCTCTGACATTGGAATCGGCTATGCTTCTGTCATTCATAGCGAAAGCTTAGCCAAGATACCAGAACAGCAGGCTTCTCTGGTCATTTTTGACATCTTCATCGATACATTCTTAGTCTGTACAACCAGTCTTACGCTTATTTTATGTTCTGGGATATGGCAAGAAGCTGTTCCGGCTGAAATGCTAGTTCAAAATGTGCTGGCACTCTACTTTCCCTTTATGAATCTATTTATGCCCTTTTTCCTCTTCCTTTTGGGGTATTGCACAATCAATGCCTACTTTTGTGTCGGATTAAAATGTGCTGAATACCTCTCGCCGGCGTTTGGTCGTAAAATTTATTTTGTTTATGGGGCAACGATGCTAGTGCTGTTCTCATTTGTTGAACCAGCTCAAGCTCAGATGGTGATGACAGTTGCAGGTGGTTTTCTTTTGCTTCTCAATTGCTATGGAATCTTCCGCTTAAGGCATCAAATCTCATGGGCTTTAGATCGTGGTGAAGAGACCGCTACGGATAAGATCGAACGTCGTCCTGCTCCTGTTTTGGCTTCTTTAGAAGAAAACTATTCTAGCTAATGCCACTAACGACCCATAGAGGCTCCTCGCTCTTTTAAAGAGACGTAGCAGCCTTTTCCAATCACCAGATGATCTTGCACGGGTATGCCAATTAAACGGCCAGCCTCAACCAGTTGTTCAGTTGTTTTAAAATCTTGCATCGAAGGGGTTGGGTCTCCACTTGGATGATTGTGCGCCAGTACAAGGGCTGCAGCTTTATGCCGAATGGCGGGATAGAAGACCTCTCTTGGATGAATTAATGTTTGCGACAAAGTACCCAGAGCAACTTGCTGAGTCGCAATCAGACCCCCTTTGCTGTCTAATAAAATAACAATCAATGTCTCTTGCTTCAGCTTTTCCAGCTCCTCCTTAACAAGATGGTAGGCATGCAGGGGTGTTTCGATGCGATAAGGCTGTGGAGATTCTGTTCTAGCCAGCCTTGCAGCTAAGCTTAAACAAGCTTTAAGCTGCAAAGCCTTGGCCGGACCTATTCCCTGTATCTGACAAAGCTCCTCTACTGTTGCATCAGCTAAGGCAATAAGAGATCCAAAGTGAGACAGAATTTCTTGAGCCAGCTGTAGAACAGGCTTCGACTGTGTGCCACTCCCCAATAGGATTGCAATCAACTCAACGGTTGAAAGTGCTTCTGGCCCCCACCTGAGTAGACGCTCCCTAGGACGCTCCTCCTCTGGCAAGTGTCGAATTGTATAGGGCTTAAGAGGGATTAGTGTCATGCTTGGATATAGGGTGTCAGCCGATTTGCAAGTAAAATAGGGACTTCAGCTTTTAAAAGAATGTCATTCTCTTCATACTCTTGATCCAAAACTGTTCCCTCACGCATGACTTCACTAACAAGCTGATAGTCGCTTTGAGGAATACGTAGACGCAACAAACGCCTTTGACGGCTCAGCTCATCCATCATCGCCTGCGCAAGCTCTTCAAATCCCGTATGATTAAGAGCCGAAATCGTTACTGTTTTTGGATAGATCAGCCGAACTTTTTGGGCAATACGTCCATCTGGAACTTTGTCTATTTTATTCAAAACAGTAATCACTGGTTTTTGGCTGGCTTCAAGCTCTTTTAGCACCTCAAAAGTCGTCGCTGCCTGCTCCTCAGCCATAGGGTTGCTGATATCGATTAAATGGATCAAAATATCAGCTTCTAACGCCTCTTCTAACGTGCTGCGAAATGCAGCGACGAGCTGGTGGGGTAGCTTACGAATGAATCCTACTGTGTCGACTAGTAAAACTTCTTGGTTGTTAGGCAGAGTGAATTTTCTTGTCGTCGTATCTAAAGTGGCAAAAAGCTTATCTTCAACAAAAACTCCAGCTTTCGTCAACGCATTTAGCAGAGTCGATTTTCCAGCGTTTGTATAGCCAATAATAGCAAACGAAGAGATGCCTGTCCGCTGCCGAGAGTTGCGTTGGATCGATCGATGCGCTTTTGCCTCTTCAATCTGCTTTTGTAAGAGATCAATTTTTTGCTTAATCAGGCGACGGTCAATCTCGATCTGCTTTTCACCTTCCCCCTTTAGATACATGCTGCCGCCGCCAGTTCCGCGTTGACGATGCAAGTGAGTCCAGAGTCGTTTGAGTCGGGGAGCTTGATAGCGTGCTTGAGCCAGTTCTACCTGCAAACGCGCCTCTTTTGTTTGGGCTCGCTGACTAAAAACCCCTAAGATTAGTTCGGTACGGTCAATCACGCGCTTGCCAAAACGCTCTTCTAAGTTGCGCTGCTGGGCCGGAGCGATCTCTTCATCGATCAAGATTAAATCAACCTTCTCCTCTTTTGCCAGAGCCAACATCTCTTCTAGCTTGCCTTTGGATAAATAGGTCGCTGCATCAAATTGCCGAACATGACACGCTCCCTTCACACACTGTTCTATCCCATACGTTTCAGCTAATAGCTCTAACTCCTCTAGATGCTCTTCGCAAAGGGCCCGCTCTGCTGATTGACGAAACACTCCAATGAGAAGCGCTTTTAAAGGTTTCTGCTCCTCTTTATGCAAAGGAGCAATGGTAAGATGATCTGTAATAGGCATAGATTATTCAAACTCCGCTTGAAAAGAGATGTTTAGTCCATCATAGGCGAGATAAACGCCTTGAGGAAGTAATTGGGATATTTTGGAATAGTCGATTTCATGTGCCAAATGAATCAGATAGGTTTCTCGAGCTTGAACACGCTGGCTAAAAGCAACGGCCTCATCGACAGAAAAATGGAGATGCGACGGAGTTTCTCTTAAGGCGCTAATAACTAACAGTTCAATTCCCTCTAAATCTTCAAAAATCGAGTCGGAATACTCTCTAATATCAGTCAAATAGGCTAAATTTCCAAATCGAAAACCATTGACAGCCATTCCCGCTTGAAGATAGCTGTTATAACGAACTGGCAATCCTACAAAATTAACCAGTCCACGTTTTGAAGGAAGCACATGGCAATCAAATTGAGTTAATAATGTTTTCGCTTGATGAATCGGTTTAAAGAGATAGCTAAATCTTTCTCGTATTTCAGATAGCGTATCTGATGACAAGAGACAGGGAAGAGCGCTCCTTCTTTTGAAAAAAAAGGCTCTCAACTCATCTAATCCTGCTGTGTGGTCATAGTGAGCATGTGTTAAGATCAGAGCATCTAACTGCATCACATGGGCATTAAGAAGCTGTTGACGAATATCTGGACCAGCATCAATTAAAAAGTTTTTATTGCCAATAGAAAGCAGGGCTGATGTGCGCAGGCGTTTGTTGTAGGGATGCTCAGACTGGCAAACAGCACACGAACATCCAATGACTGGAACTCCCATCGAACCGCCCGTGCCTAAGAAAAGAAGCCTACCTTCACCCGAGAAGTTGCTCATAACTCTTTGACTGAACTTTCCGAAACAATCGCTATTAACTTCTCGAAGATTGCCGGATGTCTAAAATAGGCCCACTGTTCACTCTTTTGACTCTCTTGCCTCAACTCCACGCGATAGTAGTCTCCCAATGAAGAGAATTGGATTTGCTGGAATGAATGTGTCGAGCTATCTTTTTCAGAGTGAGTTAAAATGGACATTGTTGCAGCATAGCCCGTGCGAAATTGGTTAGCAATGTCTTCAGAGGGATTTCCTATGCTCTGATCATTATCAATTACTTCATAAAGCATCTGATACTCTTTTAGCGAAACAGGCTGCTCTCTCCATTGCTTAGCGTCTGTATCATAGTAGCGAAGGGAGAGGCCATTGAAAACAAAACGGGGAAAGCTGCCTTTTTGACCCTTTTCCCCACGCTCTTGCAAAACTTGAATTGTATCAGGCGAAAGAAGGATGTCATGCAATGTGTAGCCAGAAGCAATATCATATCTCCACACCAAAGCTGCTGCTACAATTAAGGCAGCTAATACACCCGTCCCTAAAATAAAAAGTAGCCTGCGTATTTGCCCTGCAATCGTTTTGTTTTTCATAACCACTCTATCACCTTTTTTCTCAATTACGATCCACTCTATCATAAGTGTCTAAAAAAAAGATGGAGAAAGTGCAAGACTCAATCGTCTGCCAGTTTAATCTTGGATTTGGAAATAATAAAGCGCTATGCTGCCATGTAATGTCGAATTGAAATTGGGTCATTGTTATTATGCATATTGTTCACTTTGCCTCGGAATTAGCTCCTGTCGCTAAAGTTGGAGGATTAGCCGATGTCTTATTAGGTTTGCCAAGAGAGCTCTCTTGGAAAAAACATGACGTCGACATTATCATTCCAAAATATGATTGCATGAACAGTTATGAAGTGCGCGACTTAGCAGTTTTTAGAAAAGATCTCATGTCTTTTTATGATGGCGAATGGTTTTCTAATACAGTATGGATGGGATGGGTTGAAAATCTAAAGGTCTATTTTATCGAGCCACACCATCCAAAACATTTTTTCCATCGAGGCTGCTATTATGGATGCGAAGATGATTTTGATCGCTATCTCTATTTCTGCCGGGCAGCAATGGAGTTCTTACATAAAGAACAGATTCAACCCGAAATTATTCATCTGCATGATTGGCAGACGGCTGCTATCGCACCGCTTTATCACGAAATTTTTAAAGGGCTAGGTTATAACCGACCCAAACTCGTCTTTACAATTCACAATATTGAATACCAAGGGCAATGTTCTAAAGAGGCAATCCAAAAAATTGGTCTTGATGGCAATAAGATGCAGTCAAAAGAGCTTTTGGGAGATAACCTTGGAAGCTCTCTAAACTTAATTAAGGGAGCAATTGTTTATAGTAATTATGTCACAACAGTATCACCAAACTATGCCAAAGAGGTCCAAACTTCTTTGGGTGGTCGCGGTTTAGAGAGGACTTTAATCCAATATCAGCATAAGTTTTCTGGGGTGCTGAATGGAATTGATTACTCCTATTGGAACCCAGAGATCGACCGCTATCTACCGGCTCAATACTCTTCTAGAGAGATGCCTGCTTCGCGAGGAGATCATAAAACATTAGATAAAAAGGCCTATATTAAACGTTTGTTGCGAGAGCGCCTTCAGCTAGCTGCAGACTATAGGCCGATTGTGGGATGTATCACCCGCTTAGTTCCTCAAAAAGGAATCGAATTAATCAAGCATACGATGCATCGCGCTTTGGAAAAAAATGGACAGTTTATCCTTTTAGGTCAAAGTCCAATTGCAAGTATCAATGCCGAATTCCACCACTTAAAAGAGCTTTACCAAGATCATCCTCATATTTATTTTGAGTTAAGCTCCGAAGAGGAATTTGCACACCTTCTTTATGCAGGTGCAGATATGCTGATTGTGCCCTCTCTCTTTGAACCCTGTGGCCTAACCCAAATGATTGCATTAAAATATGGAACGATTCCAATCGTTAGAAAAACGGGTGGGTTAGCCGATACGATCTTCGACGTTGACTTTTCTGGTAAACCGTTTGAACAAACAAATGGATATAGCTTTGATTTCCCGGATACAGCAGGAGTAAACTCCGCTTTAGATCGAGCCTTTGACTGCTGGTTTAATAATCCTGAACGCTGGCGGCGCTTGATGATTACTGGCATGAACATCGACTACAGTTGGAATAAACCTTCCAATGGCTATCTGACGATTTATAAGCAGGTGCTGGCTAGTTAAAGCATAGAGGATCTGTCTTGAAATTAATAAGTTCAGCCAATGGTGTCAACTTAAGGGCTTTCTGAAGCAACAATTTAAATATCAGAATCTTATACTTCTCTCCAAATCTGATTTGGTGCCATCATCCAGTATAAGCTTCTGATATTGCAACTGCTCAGCTTCTTACCAGAGCTCTGAGAAGCATCTAAAAATAACAACGGGTTATTTAGAAGCTGATAATAAAATAAGTGATTAAATATCTGACTAAGCTTAGCGGCCTTAGTCAGATATTTGATCACTTATATTTAAAGGATGCGCTTAATTTAACATGCTGAGGCAGAGTTCCTATTTCCTAAGGACTTTTTGACTGAAAATCACTTGTTTAAGGTCTTCCCACTACGGTACATCCACTTTCCGTTCACTTTTTCAAAATAACTCTTTTCTTTAAATGATGCATCTCGCCCATGCTGTTGCAGACGAGCAAAAAATGAGACATAAGCTTTGTTCTGGCCATCTATAAAGTCTAAGATTTCCAGATTTTGAAAGTGAGTTTGAGTACAAAAGGCCAACAGCTCATGGCGCCAGCTCTTAAAATCGCTCTTATATTGACGATTTTTGGGATGAGTAGTCTCTATAATATAATCAACTTGACCCAATGCATAGGCCGAATAGCGTGAACGCATTAACTGCAAAGCATTAGCTGCTGAAATTCCATGGTGATAGAGTGAGCAGCACTCTGTATAGTTTTTACCACTCTTGCAAGGACAAAGCATCTTTACCGGTGAGCTTGCAAAACTTCGCGAATAACATCTAGCATCTCCTCTTTTTGCAAAGGCTCATAAGGATCTTTTATCGGATGATCCCACACCGTTGCGGGCCAAGCGGGATCGTGTGAAAAGCGAGCAATCACATGAATATGCAGCTGAGGAGTCTTATTTCCAATCGCTGCTACGTTGAGTTGCGTGGGGTGGAAGGCTTTCCATAAAACTCTCTGTAAGCAGTCTAATTCCTGAATGAGCTGCAACTGGTCTGCAGGCGATAAATCAATTAAACGCATTACATTCAATCTTCTAGGAACAGCTAAAAGCCAAGGGTAGTGTCGATTGTTTTCTAATAAAACACGGCAAAGAGATAGATCAGTCACGATCTCCTTACCAGCTAAATTAGGATGTAATTTAAATTCCATAAGGTGCAAGCGTTTTGATTAAAAATTCGGGAGAGTCGCTTAAGGCAAGCTGCTGAATTGCTTTATCAAATCCCTGCTTTGCAATGCGGTCAGCCATAATCCCCGTGTCCATGATTAATGCCGAACTCATTCCAAACATACGTGCTCCACGGATATCTGTTTCGGGAAGATCTCCAACCATTAAAATTTTGGATGGATTGGAGACTCCGTACGAAATAAAATGTTGCATGGCAGCAGCGTAAGCAATTTTGGCAGGCTTACCTATATAAAACACTTCGCCGCCCAACTCTTCATACATCGCTGCAATCGCACCTTGCCGAACCACGGGACATGCAGGCTTTCCTTCGTGTGCGAAATGATCCGGGTTGACGCAGACCATAGGCAAATGCGATTTCACGAGCTTTTGAATCGATTCCCGAAAAAGTTCTGGATCAGTCTGATCTTTTCCATCAATGTGAGGAACCGCTACATAGATAAAATCAGCTTCATTTAACTTTTCCGTCTCTCGATAAGCTGTTCCTTTGAAGATGGCAGGGTGAGAGTGGTATTTAGGATGAATATCCCCACATACCCAAAAAGTTTTATTGGCTGTTTGAAAAGGAAGCTTATCCTCTCTAAAAACCTCTCGAGCAACCTCTCCAGAAGTAATTAGAAAGTGGTAATGTTCGCCTTTAAATAGGCCATGTTTACTCAGTTTTTCAATCTCACTAGACGCAAGCTGGGAAGAGTTTGAAAGGATACCAATCTTTTTTCCAGAGTCAACAAGGGCGGTTAAAGTCTCTAGCGATCCAGGAAAGAGGCCAACATCGTTTCCTCCCCAAAAAACTCCATAAGCATCTAGTAAAACTCCCTTAAATGGCGCTGTCACAGCCTGAAGATCTGGATAGATGGAGTCGTTTGTATGCAGCATAATTTCTCTTTATTTCTGACAAAGTATCAATATACCTAATCTTTACGTGGATCAAATATCAGAGCAAGCTTTTTAGCACAACGAAACAAGAAAAGGGCCTAATAGGTTAAAATCTTCTCTTAAATAGATCTAAAAGTTTTTAAAAGAGTGTTTTCTTGACCACTTTTCACCACATCTCCTACGTAATTTCTCTTTGCGATTAAGACTCTTTTTCGTATTGTTTTAGCAACAGAGCCGAACTTGTTTTAGATCGGAAGCTCTTCTGCAGGAAGTGACATGACGTTAAGTCTCCCAAATACGCTGACTTTAGCCCGCATCTTTATTAGCCCGCTTTTTCTATTGATCTATCTTGAGCATGAAGCGCTTGGCATCTCACTCGTCGCGCTTCCTTATGCTCTAATCTTTCTTTTAGGTTTGTCTGAAATGTCCGATGCCTTCGATGGATATTTGGCTAGAAAGTATAACCAGGTAACCGATCTTGGAAAAATTTTGGATCCTATGGCCGACAGCATCTCCAGGCTTTCCGTGTTTTTAACACTCACTTTAGAGCCGGTTAAAATTCCAATGCTTCTAATCTTTGTGATTCTTTATCGCGATTCTGTAGTCAGCACATTACGTACAGTTTGTGCTCTTAAAGGATTTGCCCTAGCAGCAAGAACAAGTGGTAAAATCAAAGCTGTAATTCAGGCTTTGGCCGCCTTGTCAATTTTGCTTTTGCTGATTCCCTATTCCCTAAATCTCGTTTCTATCGAACAGTTGCAGCTGGTAAGTGCTTGGATTGTCGCCGTGGCCGCTTCTTATACTCTCTTTTCTGGTTTTGACTATTTTTATGCAAACCGTCTTTACTTAAAAAAACTATTTTCTGTAAAAAATTTGAGGAAGGCAAGTCCGCCAAGCGAAAAATCCGCTCTCTATCCTCATACTCTGCCCTCCGATGTAATTAATTGACCAATTTTTAGCTGGAAAGCTTTCCCTCTGGATTGGAAATTTTTTTAATTTAAAAAGATATTGTTGTAATTTACAGTTTTTTATAAGATCTTAATTTTTCTTTGCTACGATCGTTAGTAAATAAAAAGGCGGGTTTATATTAGCCCCTTGTACTAGTTAGTTTAGGAAGTAGACAATGTCATTCAGCGAAGTTCCTTTAAATCCATCGTTAGCATCCCATCCAGGAAGTGTAGGGATATCCCTTCCGCCTGATTTGAATAAGCAAACTGGAACTCAAGGGACAGATGAAATAAAAGAATCTGATAAGCAAAGTCTTTCAGGTAGAGCCTCACCAAGCTCTACTTCTAATCAAGGATGGGGAGCTTGGCTTTTAGATGCTGCTTCAAACACTAAAAATGCGATTGTCGGCTATACAGATGCAACAGTCAAGGCGACAGTTGTTGCTGGCGCAGGTAAATTGCTCGATTTTAAAATAAATGCAGAAGAGCAGTACAAGCAGCAAGAGGCAGATTTAAATGCCATCGGATTTGATAAGCCCGAATATGAAAACTCTAAAAATATCATCCTTCTTCTTCGCGAGCGTCTTCAAAAAGTCGCTTTTGATCTAGCTCGCTCAAAAGCTGTAGGCACGCAAACCACTTATACGAATCAAGTCGGTGCCCATCTATTCGAACAGCGCCAAACAGAAATTTATAATTTGATAGGTGTCCTTTTTGGTGCCATGATTACCAACATCATTAAGCAGACATATGGCCAGCGCCCAGAAGAACTTCGTAATCCAGATGAATTTGTCGGACAAGTTGTCGAGCAGTTTTTAAAAATCAATAAAATGCTGTTTACTCCCGAACTCACTCATCAAATCACAACTATTCAATCTAGCCACTTATCTCCGCAGCAAAAGAATGAAGAGCTTGCCAAGCTTCTTCGGTCTGTAAGTGAGCAGTTTTTGCGTTTAGCTTTTCCAAATGGCCCAACCGATCTTCCTGTAGCTAAAGCTGCTCAAAGTTTTATTTGGGGTTTAATTTCTGATCCAATTAGTAAATTAATGCCCGAGTGGTACAATCTAGTTGTTCAACCATCGAATTCTCCTGGCTTGACAGGTTTTGCAATCGCCTTAGAAGGTCATGAACAGGCTGATGATTTAAAATCAGTCGTGAAGGCCTTCACTCAGCAGGCTCCACGCCTAGCAGCAAAATTTATCGATAGTAGCACTCAAGAAAAACTTAGCGCTTTGGGAGCTAACGCATTAACTAAAACTAAATTAGTTCAGGAATGGTTAAGACCCTGCCTTAAAAAACAGATTGCAGCGATTTTAAAAGATAATCCTAACCAAAAAGAGCTCTGGAGCGTTATCCAAAACTCTCTTGAAGGAACAATTTCTCATCTTTTAGGCACTTTGTCAATTGAGCTTCAATCAACTTCACATGAAGTTTTTCATGATGAAATGAAAAACTTGTTAGGGCAGCTAATTGAAGTCCTATTGACTAAGGGCGTCGATTTAGTTAAAAAAATTGACGTTAAAGACTTGGAAAGAATTGAAAGGCTGCCAGAAAGCCCAATCAAAGAAGAGGCCAAAAAAGAGCTATGCAGCTCCATAGCCTCTGAACTTGTTTCGTTTTTGCACTTAAGCGAATTGCCCTACTACAAGCTTCTTAACAAAACAGTTCATGGCCAAACTGTCAATCGCCTAGAATCTGAGATTTTACCAAAGCTTATCTACTCTCTCTACCGCGATTTAAGTAAAACCCAGCGTGAACAGGCGAAATATCAGCAACAGTTACAGCAGTTTGTGCAAAATCAGATGAAGAGCATTCCAGCTGAAAAACTGGAAGAAGAGTCTCTGTTTTTATCCCAACAGCTGGAAGGCCTTTTTGGAACAGTTTCACATAAAGTGATCAAGTCTATCCAAAAAGGGCTATTGAAAGAGCTTAACGACACTCCCGAATATATGGCTGTGCGCATTGCTAAGCATCTTCAAATAGCTGTAAAAGAAGAAAACTTAGCTCCAATTCGTGAAAAAATTGTCAATGGTGACTCGGCTCAGCTTCTCGCCTATCTAGCAGAGAAATTAGAGCGTCCTTTGAGCAAAGATGAGCGAAAGGTTGTCACTCTTTTAAGCGCTCAACATCGTGCTGAAGAGCAAGTTCAAAAGGTTATTGTCCATTTCAATTTAATCGAAACATCTCCGGCTACACAGTTAGCAATCAAAGAAGCAATCATTCAAAGCAATTACGAATTGCTCTCTCAATTAGTTGGCCGTAACCGTCGCGTTTCCTTAAATTCAGATGAGGAGATTGAACTAGCTGCCATCATTGATGGCAAAGTAGTTGCTGAGCTAAATAAGCTCCTGTTCAATAATAGCTTGGATCCCAAAGGACGTCGCCTATTGAAAGGGGCTTTGAGAGAGGTGATTTCGGGACAGCAGAAAGGATCTCAACAAGTTTGGAACTATCTGCAACAAACACTCACAAATATGGCGCTGCGGTCTGTTGTTGGCTTAACCCAGTCTGAAGTCGCTCAAAAAGCTCAAGCGCGTACAAAAGCAGGACAAGGTAGCTTTTTATCTAATCTAGCCGGAGAAATGCTCGGTCTCCTGCATG